>NZ_JCAXEU010000059.1:0-337 GCF_059758705.1 Bhargavaea sp. GQ12 | reverse complement strand
TTTTTGTGCGACGGGCAGTGATAAGTGGCGCGTACCCGTTGGGTACGTGTCTTTTATCTTCCTTCCGATACTGATGACGTCACTTCGGTGAAACGATTGGGTTATGCGGTCTAGGAAGATTCATGCCAGATGGTGAAAGTCCATCCTCAAGGAGACTGACCTAGCTTGAGAAGTCTAATCTAGGGCATCACCGTGAGGTGATGTCTGAAGGAGATGCGGACAGTCGAGAGACCCGTAGATGAACGGGCAGACCCTAATGTGAAAACGTGAAGCATGTGGCGGCCGGCAAAGTTGACGACTCTGCGAAAAGTGAGGAAGTCCGCTAAAAGGATGATGT
>NZ_JCAXEU010000058.1:0-343 GCF_059758705.1 Bhargavaea sp. GQ12 | reverse complement strand
TTGGATCCCAGGCAGATCGGGACGGATATACCGAAACAATCGCTAAAGCGATGGAGGAAATCGTATGACGCCCTTGGTGAGGAAGGACTGTTGTCCGAGCGTCGGGGCCGCGGAAGCACTGGCCGGCCGGTAACACGGAATCTGTCTGCGGAAGAACAGCTGAAAAAGGCACAGGCTAAGATCAAGTATCTGGAGGCTGAACTGGAATTGTTAAAAAAGCTAGAGGCAGCCGAGAGGAGGCTGAGGAAGTAAGGCTTAGACCGGGAGAAAAATATGCATTGATTCATGAAGTAATCCGAACGTATGGACTCCAAAGGGCGATCTCCTATCTATGCAGGGTCGC
>NZ_JCAXEU010000057.1:0-357 GCF_059758705.1 Bhargavaea sp. GQ12 | reverse complement strand
CGGTACTATGGCTTCTGCTGACTCCTGACGGTTCAGCCGTCCGTCACCGGACGGGTTACCGGGTATGCCCGGCATATCCGTCAGGCCTCCCCGGGTAAGAGCGCAGTCTTTCCCTCCACCTATCTGCTTCATTTACTGCATGTGGCCTTCGGCAGAAAGGGCTTTGCTTTGAATGGCAAGCTCACCCAGCCATACACAGCCTTATATGAAGTTCGTGTTCCTCAGACCGGAGGTTTGCCGCCCGCTTCCTTCAGATTCCGCCTCACGGCGGACACCCTTGCGTTAGGCTAACTGTTACTTCTGCCTTCACAGTTCGGGACTTGCACCCTATAGACTGCGCCCATGCCGGGCGCACCA
>NZ_JCAXEU010000056.1:0-364 GCF_059758705.1 Bhargavaea sp. GQ12 | reverse complement strand
CCCTTGGGACAACGCCTGCATCGAGTCCTTTCACGCTACTTTAAAGAAAGAATTGATCTACCGTCTGGGCAGAGTGACCCGGGAAGAAGCGGAAAAAGCAGTCCGTAATTACATCGATAATTTCTATAACACGGTACGGATCCATTCTTCGCTGGGCTATCTTTCCCCGGTGGAATTTGAGTTACAGAAAATCTGGGAAGACCTGTCTGCTTAAGCATTCAAGTTATCCTCAACAGGACAGTGTGGTTGAATAATTCCAAATGGAATCATTCAACCACACTGCCGCACCAAGCGAAGCGCGGTAGGGGTTTAGACCTCCTATCTACCTAAGAATTACGTGTCCGTTTTCTTGACATAAGTCCAA
>NZ_JCAXEU010000055.1:0-371 GCF_059758705.1 Bhargavaea sp. GQ12 | reverse complement strand
GGTCTTTAGAGGTGAAGTTAGGAAGGGCGCACGGTGGATGCCTTGGCACTAGGAGCCGATGAAGGACGGAACGAACACCGATATGCTCCGGGGAGCTGTAAGTGAGCTTTGATCCGGAGATTTCCGAATGGGGAAACCCACTGCCCGTAATGGGGCAGTACGGCTGCGTGAATACATAGCGCAGTCGGGGCACACCCGGGGAACTGAAACATCTTAGTACCCGGAGGAAGAGAAAGAAAAATCGATTCCCCAAGTAGCGGCGAGCGAAACGGGATTAGCCCAAACCAGGAAGCTTGCTTCCTGGGGTTGTAGGACACTCCTTTGGAGTTACAAAGGGATGCGTGAGGTGAAGCGGCCTGGAAAGGCCCGCC
>NZ_JCAXEU010000054.1:0-375 GCF_059758705.1 Bhargavaea sp. GQ12 | reverse complement strand
GCAGCCGAGAGGACAGTAGATTACTACGCAAGCGTATTGGGAGGGAATGGCCATGACCAGTCCGGCAACTGATCTACAGGAAAAGTGCAAGTCGCTCCGTCTCGCAGAAACAGCAAAGGAGCTGCCAGAGCTCCTGCGGAGCGCGGAATCGGAAAATTGGACCTACCACGAGTTCATTCACCAAGTCCTTTCTCACGAGCTGGGGGCCCGTGAAAAGAAGAATATCGAGCGATTCATGAAGTGGGCCAATTTCCCGTATCACCGGACGCTTGCGGAGTATGATCTCGGCGAACAGAGCGCAATCGGGGAACGGCAGTTCAAGCTCCTGAAGGAGCTGACATGGATTGACAACCACTTCACGCTCATCCTCATGGG
>NZ_JCAXEU010000053.1:0-406 GCF_059758705.1 Bhargavaea sp. GQ12 | reverse complement strand
GGAGTCCGCCGGCAGGGTTACTATGAATGGCTGATCCGCCGTGAATCACGTGACCTCCGTGCGGAGGCGGATTATGAGGATGCCCTTCTACTGATTGAAATCCAGGAACGGAAGAAAGGGAAAGCAGGATACCGCACCCTACATATGATTTTGAGGAATGAATATGGCGTCGTCATGAACCACAAGAAAATTCTGCGCCTCACTGGCCTCTTCGGCCTTCATGCAAGAATCCGGAGAGCCCATCCTTACAGGAAGATGGCGAAGGCGACACAGGAACACCGTACGGTGTCTAATCACCTGAATCGTGAGTTCCAACAGGATGAGCCAGGCAAGGTCCTCCTGACTGATATTACCTATCTGTATCACGGCAAGGGCCAGCCAGCCTACCTGTCCACGATAAAGGATG
>NZ_JCAXEU010000052.1:0-475 GCF_059758705.1 Bhargavaea sp. GQ12 | reverse complement strand
TAGGCCTTCCATGGCGGAACACCCAACCGGATCAGGTTGCGGATGCGGGTTTTCGGCTTCTTCCAGTCCTTCCATATGCACATGCGGAGTCTTCTTCGAATCCAGCTCTCGAATTCCTGAAACACCGATGGTGTATCGGCCAACTGGTAATAGTTGACCCAGCCATTCAGGAATTTGTTCAACTTTTGCACCCGGTTTTCCAAGGAGTACGGCATCTTTCGGGAAGTAATCTCCCTGATGCGCTCTTTAAACCTTGCCTTGCTCTTGTTGGCTATCCTTATTTTCGGGTTACGATTTGGGGTGAAGCTGAAGCCGAGAAACTTACGTTTCCACGGCCGGTCCACTGCAGACTTCTGCCGGTTCACTTTGAGTTTCAATGTCCCTTCGATGAATTTTGTCACGGATTCCATTACTCGTTCGCCGGCCCGCTTGGACCTCACGTAGATATTGCAATCGTCCGCGTAGCGAACAAAGC
>NZ_JCAXEU010000051.1:0-522 GCF_059758705.1 Bhargavaea sp. GQ12 | reverse complement strand
CTGAACCGAACCCCATAAAGCGGACAGTTTAATAAAAACCCCTGCCTAGGCGGCGATGAGATGACTCCGGTATTGTGCCGGAGTCATCTTTTTTAGATTCCATTGATATCGGTGGTTGTTGTACTCATAAATGTACTCATCCACCAGCTGCTTGAGCTCATCGAAAGTACGACATTGTCTGAACTCGAGTTCATCTTTCATATGCCCAAAGAAGGATTCCATCGGCGCGTTGTCCAAACAGTTTCCCTTTCGGGACATCGATTGTCTGATTTTCATGTCCTTGAGATATTTCTGGTACTCGGGATGGGTGTAGTGGACCCCTTGGTCTGAATGCAGGATGATTTCCGGATGTAGGTTCTCTCCAAGAGCTTCTTCAAGCTTGTCCAGCGTCCGGTACACGATTGGCATGGAAAGGCTGGTCGTCAGTTCATAAGCGAGAATTTCCTTGGTCGCCACGTCCTTCACAACCGATAGGTAGGCAGGTTGGCCCTTGCCGTGATACAGATAGGTAATATCAGTCAG
>NZ_JCAXEU010000050.1:0-592 GCF_059758705.1 Bhargavaea sp. GQ12 | reverse complement strand
TTCCCCTTCGGGGGACAGAGTGACAGGTGGTGCATGGTTGTCGTCAGCTCGTGTCGTGAGATGTTGGGTTAAGTCCCGCAACGAGCGCAACCCTTGATCTTAGTTGCCAGCATTCAGTTGGGCACTCTAAGGTGACTGCCGGTGACAAACCGGAGGAAGGTGGGGATGACGTCAAATCATCATGCCCCTTATGACCTGGGCTACACACGTGCTACAATGGACGGTACAGAGGGCTGCGAACCCGCGAGGGGGAGCCAATCCCAGAAAACCGTTCCCAGTTCGGATTGCAGGCTGCAACTCGCCTGCATGAAGCCGGAATCGCTAGTAATCGCGGATCAGCATGCCGCGGTGAATACGTTCCCGGGTCTTGTACACACCGCCCGTCACACCACGAGAGTTTGCAACACCCGAAGTCGGTGGGGTAACCCTTACGGGAGCCAGCCGCCGAAGGTGGGGCAGATGATTGGGGTGAAGTCGTAACAAGGTAGCCGTATCGGAAGGTGCGGCTGGATCACCTCCTTTCTAAGGATTATTACGGAATGCAGGTTTTGACCTGTACATCAGCGTTTTGCGTTCAGTTTTGAAGGTTCAT
>NZ_JCAXEU010000005.1:0-229070 GCF_059758705.1 Bhargavaea sp. GQ12 | reverse complement strand
AGTTGCTTTCCGTTCCGGCGCAGCTTTCCGCGGGGAAGGCTAAGAGCCGGCGCCAAAACGAAGGTTGGCGCCTGCGCCCATAAGCGAAGCGTTGGGCGGCAAAGTTCTTCCTGCGCCCTTAACGTAGTGGTGGACTGCACCTATTTGCAGGGTCTCTCCGCTCTTCTTTTCCACAGGGTCCGCGCCTCCACGACAAGCAATCGTGCAAATCATGTTCGATTCAATTGTTCCTTTATATAGTTCTGTGCGCTGGAGCCGGACGTGGACGACATGGGAATAATCATTGTCCACAGCGTGAAGTTTTATAATTTCCTAAGCCAAAATAAAAAGCGGGCCCTTGAAGGTCCCGCTCAACCGGATTACCGGCTGCCTTTGATATATGGTTTTCCGTTCGCTTTCGGACCGGTCGCTTTACCGATAAAGCCGGCAAGGGCGAGGATCGTGACTACATACGGAAGGGCATGGAGATAACCCGTCGGAATTTCCTTGATAAGCGGAATGCTCGGTCCGACGACCGCGAGTGCCTGCGCGAAGCCGAAGAAGATGGCAGCACCCATCGCGCCGATCGGATGCCACTTGCCGAAGATCATTGCGGCAAGGGCCATGAAGCCCTGACCGTTGATTGTCGCATGTCCGAAATCCCGCGTCATTGTCTGGGAATAAATTGCCCCGCCGATTCCGGCCAGCGCTCCCGAAATAATGACTGCGATGTAGCGGATCTTGTTGACGTTCACACCCATCGTGTCAGCCGCCATCGGGTGTTCCCCGACCGCGCGGAGACGAAGCCCGAACGGAGTCTTGTAAATCACATACCAGGTAATGATCGCAGCCACAACCGCCAGGATGCTCGAGCCGTAGATGCCCTTGAAAAACAGCGGTCCGATCACCGGGATGTCTGACAGAAACGGCATGTCAAAGTTCGGGATCGCTTTCTTGATGAAGTCGGTCTGCCCCTTTTCAAAAATCATCTTTGTCAGGAAAAGGGCGATGGCGAGTCCGAGCATGTTGATGGCGACACCCGAGACGACCTGGTCGGCCCGGAATGAAATCGATGCGACCGCATGCAGGATTGCAAAGATACCTGATACGATCATTGCCGCGATCAGCGCGATCCATGGGGTCCATGACCCGAACGTATCAAAGAAGAACAGATTAAACAGGATGCCGATAAAAGCGCCCATGACCATGAGGCCTTCAAGTGCGATGTTGACGACACCCGAACGTTCAGAAAAGACTCCGCCCAGAGCCGTGAAAATCAGTGGCGCTGCATAGGCGATGGACACCGGCACCATGAAATAAAGGATATCGAGGAAGCCCATGTCACTTCTCCTCCTTTTTCTTGGAGATCTTGGTCAGGAAGAGACGGATTGCGTAACCGCAAGCCACGAAGAAAATGACGAGTGCGATGACGATCTGGACAACCTCTTCCGGAATCTGGGCGGCGTTCGGCATATTGAGCGCGCCGTATTTCAGCGAACCGAACAGGACCGCTCCGAAGATGACGCCCAGAGGCGTATTCGCTCCAAGGAGCGCAACCGCGATTCCGTCAAAGCCGATGCCGGTGAATCCGCCGCGCGTATACATATTGCCGAAGGTTCCGAGACCTTCCATTGCGCCGGCGAGACCGGCGAACGCGCCCGAAATGACCATCGACAAAATGATGTTCTTGCCGATTTTCATACCTGCATATTCGGAAGCATTCTCGTTGAAGCCGACCGCCTTCAGTTCGAAACCGGTCGTTGTTTTTTCAAGGATGAACCACATGACGGCCACCATCAGCAACGCGACGATGATTCCGTAATGCAGCCGCGAGTAATCTGTCAGAGAGGAAAGGAACTCGGAACGCAGGGAAGCCGATTCCATGATCCTGTCGGTCTTGTCTCCTCCGCCTGACCATGTTTTTATAAGTGCGTTGACGACGTGCAGCGCGATGTAGTTCATCATGATCGTCACGATAACTTCGTGGATTTTCATCTTCGCTTTAAGAAGCCCCGGCAGGAATGCCCATAGCGCTCCTGCTGCAGCACCCGCCAGGATGGAGAGCGGCAGATGGATGAATTTCGGGAGGTCGAAGGCAGCACCCACATATACTGCTGCAAACCAGCCGACAATCAGCTGTCCCTCAACCCCGATATTGAAAAGGCCTGTGCGGAAAGCAAAGGCTACCGCAAGCCCGGCAAGAATATATGGTGTGATCTGGCGGATGGTCTCCCCGATGGCATACGAGTCACCGAAAATCCCTTGCCAAAGCGCGATATACCCCGCAACCGGATCATAGCCGCTGACCAGCATGACGATCGCTCCGACCAGCAGGCCGAGTATGACGGCGATGGCCGGCACGAGGAGATTGATCATTCTATTGGACATGATTGTTGACACCTTCTTCTGACTGCACGACAGCCGCTTCTTTCGAGTGACCGGCCATCAGCAGGCCAAGTTGCTGTTCATCCGTTTCCGATGGAAGCACAGTGTCAATAATCGACCCGTCATAAATGACCGCAATCCGGTCGGAAACGTTCATCACCTCATCCAGCTCGAACGAAATGAGGAGAACGGCCTTGCCGCTGTCCCTTTGCTCGATCAGCCTGCGGTGGATGAATTCTATAGCGCCCACATCAAGTCCACGGGTCGGCAATGCCGCAATCAGGAGATCGGGATTCCGCTCGACTTCACGGCCGATAATCGCTTTTTGCTGATTTCCGCCTGAAAGTGCGCGCGCCGGTTCGTGGGGTCCCTGAGTTCTGACGTCATATTGTGCAATGATTTCTTCAGCTTTTTTTTCAATCGCTGCGTAATCCATGATCCCTCCCTTGGAATACGGAGGCCGGTAATAAGTCTGGATCGCGATGTTGTGGCCGATCGGGAAATCAAGCACAAGTCCGTGCTTATGGCGGTCCTGAGGTATATGGCCGATGCCGCTCTTCGTAATTTCACGCGGTTTCCGGTTCGTGATGTCTTTACCGTTGATTATGATTTTGCCGGATTTGGATTTGCGCAGACCGGTAATCGCCTCGATCAGTTCGGACTGGCCGTTACCGTCAATTCCTGCGATGCCGACGATTTCACCCTTGCGGATGCTCAAGTTCAGGTTTTTGACCTTGGCAACTCCGCGTGCGTCCTCTACGGTAAGCCCGTTGATCTGCAGCACTTCATCAGTCGGGCTGGCCGGCCCTTTCTCGGTTTTGAATGTGACCTGTCGGCCGACCATCATCGATGCCAGTTGCTCGGGATCTGTCTGTGCAGTTTCAACCGTGCCGATTCCCTTACCCTTCCGGATGACTGTAACCCGGTCGGAGACGTCCATGATTTCCTGGAGCTTGTGAGTGATGAGAATGATCGATTTCCCTTCGGCGATCAGCTTTTTCATGATCCCGATAAGTTCGCTGATCTCTTGCGGGGTCAGTGAAGCTGTCGGCTCATCGAAGATCAGGATATCCGCTCCCCGGTATAGGGTCTTCAGGATTTCCACGCGTTGCTGCATACCGACGGAAATGTCCTCGATCTTGGCATTCGGATCGACATTAAGCCCGTATTGCCTGGAAAGTTCCGCGACTTTCTTGGAAGCGCTGGAAATGTTCACACTGCCGTTTTTTGTCGGTTCATTGCCGAGGATGATGTTTTCGGTGACCGTAAAATTTTCGACCAGCATAAAGTGCTGGTGGACCATGCCGATTCCGAGATTGTTCGCGACGTTCGGATCGGTGATGTCGACCTTTTTGCCGCGCACCCGGATTTCTCCTCCCTCCGGCTGGTAGAGGCCGAAGAGAACGTTCATAAGCGTGGATTTCCCGGCGCCATTCTCACCGAGAAGGGCATGGATCTCCCCTTTTTTGAGTTGCAGGGTGATATTATCATTAGCTACGAAATTGCCGAACTCCTTGCGGATGTTGAGCATTTCGATCACGTATTCCAATGGTTTCACTCCTTTGTCTTAAACCTGACTATCGCCTGTAAACTGATACAGGAAAGACTTCCTGAGCAGGAAATCTTTCATCTACCATTTACAAAATGGCCGTTACATAAGGAAACATGAAGGCCGGCAGACCCGGCCCCCATGTCCATTCCATCCATTCTTACTTAGGTTCTTTGCCTTCCGGGTATTCCTTGACTTCGATTTCGCCGGAAGCGATCTTTTCCTGGTACTCATCGATCTGAGCCATGACATCTTCAGGGATGTTGCCGCGGGAATCCGCGAGTGCGACACCGTCATCCGCGATGCCGTAAGTGATGACTTCGCCGCCAGGGAACTCGCCGTTCTTCGCTTTTTCGGAGATGTCCTTAACCGCCACGTCTACACGCTTCAGCATCGAAGTGAGTGTGACGTTCACGTCGCCGACTGCACCTTCGTCGTACTGGTCGGAGTCAACGCCGATGACCCATACGTTTGCATCAGGATCGTTCGACTTGCGTTCTTTCGCTTCGGAGAAGACACCGTTCCCCGTGCCGCCCGCAGCGTGGAAGATCACGTCAACGCCGCTGGAGTACATGCGGTTGGCCGTTGTCTTGCCGAGCTCGGCTTTATCGAATGCGCCAGTGTACTGGATATCGATTTCAATCGACGGGTCAACTGCCTCTACGCCCTGTACAAAACCGGACTCGAAGCGGTGGATAACTTCGTTCTCCATGCCGCCGACAAAGCCGACTTTCTTGCTTTCTGTCGTGAGTGCCGCTGCGACACCCGCGAGGAAGGAACCTTCATGCTCTTTGAAAAGGAGGCTGACCGTATTTGGCTGCTCGACAACCGCGTCGATGATCGCGAATTCAGTGTCTTTCTGCTGGGAAGCGATCTCATCAAGCGCATCCTGCATCATGAAGCCGACACCGAAAACAAGGTTGAAATCGCGTCGCGCCAATGCGTTCAGGTTCGGGATATAGTCTTCTTCACCGGCAGACTGGAGATAGTCGAAGCCGCCATCGCCCTTTTCGAGACCATTGTCTTCGCCGAACTCCTGAATCCCTTTCCATGCGGCCTGGTTGAACGACTTGTCATCAACGCCACCGACATCAGTGACCATCGCTACGGAAAACTCGGATGCGGACTCACCGCCGCCGGAGTTGTTGCCTTCGTTCGTTGTTTCTTCACCGTTGTCAGATCCGCATGCGCCGAGGAGCGTGCCTGCAGCCAAAAGAACCGACAGCGCAAGACCAAACTTGCGTTTTGCCATTTGTGGTACCCCCTAAATAATGTTGTGAATGTACTTTTTTTGATAGCAGGAAGGTTATCTGTTTTACATCCGTTTCCGCAAAACGTGGAAGTTGAATTTATCGCCCTTGAAATAATTGCGGGAGTGGAGAATGACGTCTTCCCCTTCCGCATAATGGGACTGCCGCAGCATAAGCAGCGCAGTCTCCGGTTCACATTCGAGGATCGGAGATGCCTCCTCGTCGTACCCGACCGGTTCAATCTGGGCCACAGCCTGTGTAATCCTCAGGTTCCCCGTCCGCTCGATTGCCTCGAAAATCGATTCGTCTTCCTGTTTCAGGAATTCCTCACCGACATAACGGGACGGAAAGATATCGATGCAGTAGACAACCGGCTCGCCGTCCGCCGTCCGGACCCGCTTGATTGTCATGATCCGCTCATCCGGGCCGCACCCGAAACGCTCCATATCTTCCTCCGTGGCAAGTTCCTCGGAAGAGCTGATGAAGTTCGTTCCCGGTGTCATGCCAACCTGGCGGATCATGTCAGATACGCTGGCCAGCTCTTCGATACCCGCAGTAAACAGCGGTCTCGGATTGACGAAAGTCCCGACTCCATGCCTTCGGACAATGTAGTGCTCTTCCTCCAGCAGGCGAAGCGCTTCGCGCAGTGTCGCCCTGGACACGCCCATGATCTTGGCGAGTTCAAACTCGGATGGAAGTTTTTCTTTCTCTTTGAAAACCCCCGACGCAATGTCCCGTTTGAGCTGCTCGATGACCTGAAGATACAAATGCCGGTGGTCCGTCTTTACCGTCATGACATCACCACCAAATTAAAGAGATCAGACATCTGATGTAAAACCTTCCTCCTAATCAGTCATACTATATCATTTTTGCTACCCTATTGAAATACCTATCTTTCTAAATATCTAGACGAATTCATACTTACGCCCCATACTTGTAATCATTCCGTCATGATTAAGCGCTTCCTTTTACAATCAAGCGTTTTCAATGTTTCAGAAGGGGTCCTCCTAATTAAAAACAAGGTCCATCACAATGGCGTGATGGACCTTGTTTTCTCTGCAAATTTGGGAATATCATGATTCATCCGGATGATCCTGGACAAGGACCTGCCGCGGTTTGCTGCCTTCATGCGGGCCGACCACTCCACGCATTTCCATCTGGTCGACAATCCGCGCGGCTCGTGAGTAGCCGATTCGGAATCTCCTCTGGAGCATTGAGACCGATGCCTGCTGCATGCTCCTCACAAGGTCGACCGCCTCATCGTACAATTCATCAGTTTCTTCATGCGGCGCAACTTCTTCCACTTCCGTCGGAATCATCGATTCTTCATACTGCGCTTTTTGCTGGCTAATGACGAAGTCGACGACTTCCTCGACTTCCTGATCGGATAGGAAGGCGCCCTGAATCCGGGTCGGCTTGGAGGCTCCTGCCGGAAGATACAGCATATCGCCGCGGCCAAGCAGTTTTTCCGCACCGCCTGAATCGAGGATGGTTCTGGAGTCAACGGCCGATGAAACTGCGAATGCAATCCGTGACGGGATGTTTGCCTTGATGATGCCCGTAATGACATCGACGCTCGGACGCTGAGTTGCAATGATCAGGTGGATGCCTGCGGCACGGGCCATCTGGGCAATCCGCGTGATGGAATCCTCGACATCACTTGATGCGACCATCATTAGGTCCGCAAGCTCATCGACAATGACGACAATGTAAGGGAGCCGCGGATGCTTTTCTTCGTTTTCCTCATTCCACTCATCGATATGGAGGTTATACCCCTCGATGTTTCTCGTGCCGGTATGGGAGAAGAGGTCATATCGCCGCTCCATTTCCGCCACGACCTTTTTTAGTGCCTGCGATGCCTTACGCGGGTCGGTGACGACAGGTGCAAGCAAATGCGGCACACCATTGTAAACGTTGAGCTCGACCATTTTCGGGTCAATCATCATCATCTTCACTTCATGCGGTTTCGCCCTCATGAGGATACTGATAATGATGCCGTTGATGCACACACTCTTCCCGCTGCCTGTTGCTCCGGCTACGAGCATATGGGGCATCTTGTTCAGCTCGGCCATGACAGCTTCGCCGGAAATATCCCGGCCCAGTGCGACCATGAGCTTGGAATCCGGCCGGTTATTGTTCCGTGCCTCGAGCACTTCACGAAGCGAGACCATGGCCACTTCGGTGTTCGGAACTTCAATGCCGACAGCGGACTTGCCCGGAATCGGCGCTTCGATCCGGATATCCCGGGCCGCAAGCGCCAGTGCAATATCATCTGCGAGGCTGACAATCCTGCTGACCTTCACACCGGTTGCAGGCATCACTTCGTACTTGGTGACGGCCGGGCCGAGATGGACCTCGGTGACACTCGCCTTTACACCGAAGCTGTGGAATGTCTTCTCCAGTTTTTCCGCATTGTGCTGAATCATATTGTACTCGCCGCTCTGGTCGTTTTCCGGAGGCGGATTCAGCAGGGAAACCGGAGGCAGGACGAAGTCTTCATTCACCGGCTGGACATCTCCGATATCGTGTATAACGGTGTCCCCTTCAGCCTGCGTCTCCTCCTCGCCATGTCCCCCGGTTGAAAGATCTTCTTCCTTTGGAGAGGGCTTTGCCCGTTCCGTGAATGAAGAGATGATCGGCTGCACGCGTACGGGTTCGGGTTCCGGATCAGAAGCGCCATAGACTTCTTGCTGGTGTCCGGCCTCCATCCCGTCTATGCCACGGGTTGCGGCTTCCTCATTTTCGGCTGAGCGCCTGGATCTTCTTTGTTTTTCCGGCTTTTCCCGCTTTTGCGGCTTTGGCCTGGCGGGCTTGCGTTCACGCGTGAACCACTCACGGATTGATTCCGCTGCTTCCGGCAGTTTCTCAGCAAGATAAGGCACAAGTGCCTTTCCTGTCAGCAGGATCAGGCCCATCGAGAGCATGATGATCCCTGCGATGGTGGCGCCGGCGGAATCAAAGAGAACATGGAACATAGCGAACAGGAAGCCTCCCACAATTCCGCCACCCAGTGAAACTGCGGGATCCGTGATGCCTCCGTCTGTGACGAGGATGATCCAGGTCTCCTTTAGCGCGGATGTGGTCTGCATGCGGCCGCTCTCATACCGTTCCGTGAAAAGCAGGACATGGCTGAAGAGCGTCAGGCTTCCAAGAATCAGCAGAAGCCCGCCGACGATGCGGTTGCGCAAGTCGGGAATTTCCCGCTTCACCATGAGCAGGAGCGCAAATATCAGGAAAAGGAACGGCAGTGCAGCATGCCAGTTCCCGAAAAGAAAACGGGATGCGCTTCCCAGCCCTCTCCCTACAAATCCGAGACTGAAAAATGTAATGATGGCAAGGCCGGTCATGACAAGTCCCGAGAGCTCATATCCGAGCGGATAGAGGCCGGATTTCTTCTTTTTGGCGGAAGTCCTTCTTTTTTTCTTTTTATTGCGTTTGGTCGCCATCTTTCTTCACCCCCATGGATGAAAACGGGATTTCCCGCCAGCGACGGCGAAGAAATCCCGTTTTGTTCTATCTCTGTTGCCGCGTATTAATACTCCATGATGATCGGAATGATCATCGGGCGGCGCTTGGTCTTCTGGTAGAGGTATGAATTGAGTGTATCGCGGATTTCCTGCTTGATGCTCGTCCATTCGAACGATTCTTTGTTGGAATACTTGCCGACAATCTTCTTCACGAGTTCACCGGCTTCGCCGATCAGCTCACGGGAGTCACGCACATAGACGAAGCCGCGGGAAAGGATTTCCGGACCTGCCGCAATCGTCTTCTTTTTGCGGTTGAGCGTAATGACGACGATGAAGATTCCGTCTTCGGACAGAAGCTTGCGGTCGCGCAGGACGATGTTGCCGATGTCCCCGACCCCGCTTCCGTCGATGAGCACATTCCCTGCGGTGACCCGGCCGGTCATTCTCATCTTGCCGTTTTTGTACTCCACAATGTCGCCCTTGTCCGCTATAAAGATGCGGGACTTTGGCATACCGGTCTGCTGCGCGAGTTTTGAGTGGGCCATGAGCATCCGGTACTCTCCCTGAATCGGGATAAAGAACTTCGGCTTCATCAGGTTAAGCATCAGCTTCAGGTCTTCCTGGCTTCCGTGACCGGATACATGCACCTTTCGGCTGGATGTCAGGACATCGGCCCCCGCCTTGGCAAGGTCGTTCATCGTGTTGTACATGCCGACTTCCATGCCGGGGGACGGTGTGAACGTGATGAGGACCGTATCGGTTTCCTTGATGCGGATATCCTTATGCTGTTTTCGGACGATGCGCTCAAGCGCATCCAAAGGTTCGCCCTGGTTGCCCGTCACGATGATGGCCACTTGGGAGTCGTCATACTTTGCGATTTCCTTCACCGTGATGACGAGGCCATCCGGGACATTCAGGTATCCAAGTTTCATGCCGACTTCAAAGTAGGTCTCGAGGGACTTTCCGATAACTGCGACCTTTCGCCCTGACTCGGCGGCACGGTCGAACACCTGCTGCATCCGGATGAAGTTCGAAGCATAAAGGGCAATCAGGATGCGGCCCTGTGCCTTATGGAATGTTTTGGACAACTGCTCTGCGACGACGGATTCCGGCGTCGTATGGCCCGGGCGCTCTGCTTCCGATGAATCGGACATCAGGATGAATACGCCTTCGTCCCCGATTGCGGCCATCTTGGAGATGTCAGGCCGGTACTTGCCTTTTGCCGACTGGTCGAATTTGAATTCCCCGGTATGGACAATGGCGCCCTCGCTCGTATGGAAGACAATGCCGAGGGCATCCGGAATGCTGTGCGTCGTATGGAAAAACGTCACATATGTCCGCCCGAAATTCATCCGGCTCCGGTTTGATACTTCAAAGAACTTGACGTTCTTGGGTGCAGGCTTGTCTTTCAGGTGCTCTTTTGCCAGCGCGATCGTCAGTTTCGAGCCGTATACGGGAGCCTGGACCTTGCTGAGCAAGTAGGCGATCGAGCCGATTGCATCTTCATGGCCGTGTGTCAGGAAAATCCCTTTCAGCCGATCTTTGTTTTCTTCGATGTAGGTCATATCCGGGATGACGATGTCGATGCCCAGCATATCCCCTTCCGGAAACATGAGGCCGCTGTCGACGATGAACAGTTCATCATCGATCTCCACGACATACATCGCCTTACCGATCTCCCCGACTCCTCCGAGGGGGATGACCCTGATGTTTTCGTTTTTTGTCTTGGTCAATGGTTCTCCTCCTAAATCATACCCGTTCCATATCCGCTAACCTCCATTATACGGGAGCCGTACAATCTAGACAAATTAAAAAAGTACTGAAATCGGGATTCGTTCCGGGCGTAACTGATTGGCGCACCGAGGAAAGGCGCTCCGGCTTTCCGGCATCGGCACCGACGGGGATGATGGGTACATCAACTCTGTACGTATGTTGATCTTTCATCAGGACTTGTTGATCTTCTCAACAATCTCATTGATCTTTCGCGCACTCTTGTTAATCTTTCAGAAAAAAAACGAACTGACAGGGCACATTTCCCTGTCAGTTCGCTTTTGGCAGATGCCTGTAGGACATGCGGCATATCACATCCCCGTCGCCGACCGGAAACCGGACATTGCCTGCCCGACAATCGTGGCCCCTTCTCCGTCCAGGGGCATGATCGGAAGCCGCACCGTACCGGGATCGAATCCGGCCAGTTTCAATGCATGCTTAACCGGAGACGGGCTAGGGCTGGAAAACAGGGCTTCTGATAAACGGCTTATTTCCGCATGGAGGCGTGCGGCCTCTTCATGATCACCGTTCCTGTAAGCACGGACCATCCGCTGCATCTCGGGTCCGGCCACATGCGAGGCGACTGAGACCACACCGTGCCCGCCGATTACCAGCACCGGAAGTGTCAGGCCGTCATCCCCGCTGTACAGGCGGAATCCCTCGTCCGTCCCCGAAATGATGCGGGTCATGGCGCCGAGATCTCCTCCCGCTTCCTTCACAGCCCGGATGTTCGGGACACCCGACAGGGCGATGACCGTCTCGGGTTCCAGTCGGGATGCGGTCCTGCCGGGCACATTATAAAGCATGACCGGAAGCTTCGTGCTTCCCGCCGCTTCAGTGAAATGCGCATGCATGCCCCGCTGGTCCGGCCGGTTATAGTACGGTGCCACCAACATGATGCCATCCGCTCCTGCGGACTCCGCCCTTTTCGTCATGGCTACGGTCGCGGCGGTGCTGTTGCTCCCGGTACCTGCGATGACAGGAATCCTGCCCCCGGCCGCCTCGACGGACAGCCTGATGACCCGCTCCTTCTCGTCGTCGCTCAGCGTGGGCGCTTCCCCTGTCGTCCCACAGACCACAATGGAGTCCGATCCATTCTGTATCAAAAAATCAACGAGGGCAATCAGGCGGCCCTCGTCAACATTTCCATCCTTATCGAACGGCGTGACCATCGCCGTCGCTATGCTGCCGAGTTCCATCGGCGTCTTCCCCTTTCAGCAACCCGTCCGCGATGAGTGCTTCAGCGATCTGGATCGAGTTGAGGGCAGCCCCTTTCAAAAGGTTATCCGCGACAACCCAGAAGTGGAAGGCGCCCGGGGTGTCGAGATCTCTGCGGAGGCGTCCGACAAATACATCGTCTTTTCCTTCTGCGAACAGTGGCATCGGGTACGCCTGGTTTTCCGGATCATCCATTACGGTGATTCCTTCCGCGGCATGCAGGGATTCCCGTATGCCTGCCGCATCAGCCGACGGATTGCCCGTCTCGAAGTACACAGATTCGGAGTGGCCGGTCACGACCGGGAGACGGACACATGTTGCCGCTACGGAAAGTTCAGGCATTCCCATGATCTTCTTTGTCTCATTGATCATTTTCCACTCTTCAAATGTATAGCCGTCCTCGCTGAAGACATCAATTTGCGGCACCGCGTTGAACGCGATCGGGTAATGTTTCTTATCACCCTTGACCGGCAGAAGCTCCGCCTCTGCTCCGGCCCTGTTGTACATATCCTCACTTTGTTTGCCCAGCTCGCCGATCGCGGCGGCTCCGGCACCGGATACCGCCTGATAAGTCGATACGATCACTTTCTTCAGGCCGTACTTTCTGCGGACCGGCTCCAGTGCCGCAACCATCTGGATGGTCGAGCAGTTCGGGTTGGCGATGAGGCCCCGGTGTTCCTTGAGCGCCTCACGGTTCACTTCCGGAACGACAAGCGGAGTGTCCGGATCCATGCGGAATGCGCTGGTATTGTCGATGACGACTGCTCCCCGGCGGACCGCTTCCGGCGCAAGCTGCTTGGATACGCTCCCGCCTGCACTGAAGAAGGCGATATCCACTCCGTCAAAGCGTTCCGGCACCGCTTCTTCCACAGTAAATTCCTTTCCTCCGAACTCCACTTTGCTTCCCGCAGAACGCGCAGAGGCAAGGAAGAGGATTTCATCGGCAGGGAAATTTCTTTCTTGTAGTTTTTTGGCGATTCCCTGGCCCACCGCACCTGTAGCTCCGACAATTGCAACACGATATCCCATGGTCAAACACTCCTCAGTTTCATGATCGAATGTTCAGTATTATAGCATGTTCTGAATGGGTTTTGGAGAAATACTCATGTTTAAGTATTTTCATGCTTAATGAGGAGAGGCTGAAGCTGCTCCCCCTTTATAGCGGCCTCGACTGTATCGACCATTTTGGTGAAGTCACTGATGAGGGAATTCGGTTTTTTCACGGGATCATCCTGGCCGAACGGGATAAAGTAAATGTTTTTCGTATTCACCAGTTTCATGATATTGGTCCCGTTCAGGCCGAGTGCATCGTTGGTGGAGATGCCGATGACGACCGGAGTGCCGTTTCTGAGAGTCGCCTTGGCTGCCATCAGTACCGGTGAGTCCGTGATGGCGTTTGCAAACCTTGAAATCGAGTTCCCTGTCATCGGTGCGATCACCATGCAGTCGACCGGTGTTTTCGGTCCGAACGGCTCCGCCTCAGCGATGGTGGTGATGATATCCGCCCCGGCTGCTTCACGGATTTTTTCCATCCATTCCTCGCCTGTCCCGAAACGGGTTGCGGCGGTCAGCACGGAGTTGGTGATGACCGGAACGACTGTCGCCCCCCTATCGGTGAACGCCTTGATCTTTGGAATCACATCTGCATAGGTGCAGTGGGATGCAGTGATTCCGAAACCGATTCTTTTGCCGTCGAGCATCCTGATTCTCCTTCCGCTAGCTGTCCATTCTGCACAGCGCTTCCGAGAGGACCCGGGCGGCCTCGTCCGGAAAAAACCGTCCCGGCAGCGCAGGCAGTAACCTATAGTATTCATGGACGGCTCCGGGCTTTAGGCACCCGGGGGCGGAAGCCAGATCATAGATTCGTGAGTAATGAAACGCCTTCGTAACATCCAGCCACTGGGCGGGGATGGTATTGACCAGTAATTCGCCTTGATCGGCAAGATCCATTCCGCCAAAGTCCGCTGTCCGAAAGCCTTCGGTCAGTGCTTCTGCTGTCTGTGCCGGCGAGCGGGCAAGCACGGAAACATCCGCTCCGATTGCGCGAAGCAGCCTGGCCGTGGTTTTGCCGACCCGGCCATAGCCGGCGACAGCCCACTTTCTGCCGGCAACCGGCCCCGCTCCCGAATGGTAGAAGCTAGCGAGGAAACCTTCTGCCGTCAGGCTGGCATTTTCCCAGATAAACCGCTCGTCTTCCAGATACAGCCTGGGAACCTTTCCCGCCAGCTTTGCCGCCTCTTGCCAGCCGGCATCGAGCCGGCCGGCAAACAGCCGGTCAGCTTCCTCCAGCGCGCCCCGGGCCGGACTTCCGTCAGGCGGATGGATCGGCAGAACAACACGCACCGGTTTTTCACTCAACATAAGCGTGTCGGTCTTGTCGTCCCAGCAGTCCCGCGGATCATGGAGCACCGTGAAGCCTTTTTGTTTCAGGGAGTCCGCCGCTTTGGCGAACCTTGCATCTGATCCGATGATCAGCCAATCCAGACGGGTCATTCAAATAGCCCCTCATGGATCGGACGGGTACGCCTAAATAAAATCCGGTCATCCCCGATCAGGACGATCTCCTCCCAAGGGATGTATTCCGCTTCTCCGGCCGATTTCCGGCCACCCTGCAGCCATCCGGAGCGGCGCTTTAGTTCAAAACCGTAGATCCGTCCGCTTTTTGGTTCAAATAACATCTCCGTATCGGCTAGAAGGCCATACCGGACGCCATCTTCCATCTGGATCAGCTCTTTTTCGGCCATTGTTGACAGCAGCATCTTCCACTCCCCTTTCTTCTAAACTATATGCGTCACCCGGGCGGAAGTTCCCGCCGGGAACCAGCTGCTGCAACAAATAAAACCGGAAGGCTGCTGCGGCCTTCCGGTCAGTTTTTAATTGGGTATGATGATCGACTCCGCTGGAGGACAGGAGAAAATGCGATCTGCAATGCGACGGATCTGCTTGGCATCCACATACCGGAACTCCTCCATGACTTCATCGATGTCTTTATGTTCACCTGTGAACAGCTCATTTTTCGCGTTCCGGCTCATACGTGCTGAAGGTGATTCGAGCCCGAGCAGAAGGCTGCCTTTCATCTGGCCCAATGCCCCTTCGATCTCGGTCTCCGTCACCCCCTCCGCGAGAAGGGCGCGTATCTCATTCTGGATGACCGCCCGGGTTTCCTCAAGACGGGAAGGCGACGTCCCTGCGTAAATTGTCACAGACCCCGAATCGGTGTGTGTTGAATGGTATGAGTAAACCGAATAGGCAAGGCCATGCTCTTCACGGATCCTCTGAAAGAGCCTCGAGCTCATGCTGCCGCCGAACAGGGCATTCAGGATGATCAGTCCGTAGATGTCGGGATCGTTTACATCCATTCCCGGATAGCCGAGGCAGATATGGGCCTGCTCGGTGTCTTTCCTTTTGCGGACCGAACCGGAAGCATACTCCGGACGCTCCACGGACAGGGGAGCCGATGGTCCTGCGGCAAACGAACCGAACAGTTCCTCGATCCGGCTGATCAGCTCTTCATCCACACAGCCCGCTGCAGAGACGACGATCCGTTCCGGACGGTATTCGCGTTTCATGAACGAGACGGTTTCCTCCCTCGTAAAGGCGCTCACCGTTTCCGGGTACCCCAGAATCGGTCGTCCCATCGGATGTCCGGGGTACATAGCGGCCTGCAGCTGCTCATGGACATCATCATCCGGCGTATCGGCGACCATGGCTATTTCTTCAAGAATGACGGACTTTTCTTTCCGCATCTCGGTTTCGTCAAAGGCCGAGTTGAAGAACATGTCCGCCAGTACATCGATCGCCTCCGGTGCATCTTCGGCGAGCACACTCACATAAAAGCAGGTCTCTTCCATGGCTGTGTAGGCATTGATCTCACCGCCCGTACGGTCAATTGCTTCCGCAATATCTTTGGCCGTTCGGCGGGCGGTACCCTTGAACAGCATATGTTCGATAAAGTGGGCCATGCCGGCTTCACCGGCGGATTCATTTCTTGCGCCGGTCTTTACCCAAATGCCGAGCGCTACCGAACGGACATGCGGCATCTGTTCCGTAACGATCCGCACGCCGTTCGGACATTTTCTGGTCTGGATCATCTTCTCCCCCCTTTATTTATATTTATGTTCCCGGATCCGGGCTTAAGCGCCGGCCGGTAAAAAGAGGGCCGGCCGACCGGCCGCCCTCTGGTGATGGTTATTCGGTTTTTCCGGATTCTTCGGAAGCTTCCTGTTCCTCTTTGAGAACCGCTTTGCGAGACAGGTTGACCCGGTTGTGGTTGTCGATTTCGACGACCTTCACCCGGACCACATCGCCGATTGACAGGACGTCTTCGACTTTGTTTGTCCGCTGTTCCTGGATCTCGGAAATGTGGAGCAGACCGTCTTTGCCCGGGAAAAGCTCTAGGAACGCGCCGAACTTTTCAATTCGCTTGACCTTGCCGTCGTAGTATTCGCCGACCTTTGCCTCACGGACGATGTTTTCAATCATCGATTTGGCCTTCTCATTCATATCCTGGTCGATCGAGGAAATGTAGATGGTGCCATCCTGCTCAGTATCGATCTTGACGCCGGTCTCATCGATGATCTTGTTGATCTGCTTGCCGCCCGGTCCGATCACATCACGGATCTTTTCAGGCTTGATCTGGATAACGATGATTTTAGGCGCATGGTCGGAAAGCTGCTTGCGCGGCTCGGAAATCGCAGAAATCATGTTTTTCATGATATGCATCCGGCCCGCCTTTGCCTGCTCCAGCGCTTCTTCGAGGATTTCGCGGGACAGTCCCTCGACTTTGATGTCCATCTGCAGGGCCGTGATTCCATTTTCCGTGCCGGCCACTTTAAAGTCCATATCACCGAGAGCGTCTTCCATACCCTGGATGTCGGAAAGGACCGTATAATTGTCGCCCTTTTTGACGAGTCCCATGGCAATTCCTGCAACAGGCGCCTTGATCGGCACGCCGGCATCCATCATCGCCATCGTTGAAGCACAGATGGACGCCTGTGAGGAAGACCCATTGGATTCCAGCACTTCGGAGACGAGGCGGACCGTGTACGGGAAATCATCCTCGGACGGCACAACCGGGGCGAGGGCGCGCTCGCCGAGAGCACCGTGGCCGATTTCCCTACGGCCAGGCGATCGGATCGGGCCTGTTTCCCCGACACTGAACTGCGGGAAGTTGTAATGGTGCATGAAACGCTTGGATTCTTCAATGCCCAGGCCATCAATAATCTGGACATCACCGAGCGCACCGAGAGTACAGATGCTGAGCACCTGCGTCTGCCCCCGGGTGAACAGCGCCGAACCGTGTGTCCGGCTCAGGATGCCGGCCTCGGAGGACAGCGGGCGGATTTCATCCGGTTTCCGTCCATCCGGGCGAATCTTTTCATCGGTGATCAGGCGGCGGACTTCATCCTTGACGAGTTTGTCCAGAATGGCACGGACCTGTCCAAGGTCTGTCTCTTCGTCCGATTCCGCATATGCTTCAACCACGGATGTTTTTACTTCCCTGATGGCTTCTTCGCGTGCATGCTTTTCTTTTGTCTGGATGGCATCGTGCAGACGGGCTTCCGCCTTTTCCCGAACTTCTTCCGTCAGGGACGGATCCAGTTCGAACAAGGCGATTTCCCTGTTCTCCTTGCCGGTTTCGCGAGCGATTTCTTCCTGGAACGCGACGAGGCGCTTGATTTCTTCATGGCCGAACATAATTGCTTCCAGCATGACAGATTCTTCTACTTCATCAGCACCGGCCTCCACCATATTGATGGCGTCCTTGGTTCCGGCGACAATCAGGTCGATGTCACTTTTCGCTTCCTGCTCTACAGTCGGGTTGATGATGAACTCACCATCAATGCGGCCAACCTGCACACCCGCTATCGGGCCGCCGAACGGAATGTCCGACACCATCAGGGCAAGAGAAGAGCCGAACATCGCGGCCATCTCGGATGAGCAGTCCTGGTCGACGGACATCACCATCGATATGACCTGCACTTCATTCCGGAAACCGTCAGGGAAAAGCGGACGGATCGGGCGGTCGATCAGCCGGCTGGTCAGGACAGCCTTCTCGGAAGGACGGCCTTCCCGCTTAATGAAGCCGCCCGGAATTTTCCCCACTGCATAAAGCCGCTCCTCATAGTTGACTGTAAGGGGGAAGAAATCCAGCGGCTTCGGCTCCTTGGATGCTGTCGCTGTCGATAGGACCGCAGTGTCCCCGTAACGGATGAGCACGCCTCCGTTCGCCTGTTTAGCGAATTTGCCCGTTTCGACAATGAGCTTTCTTCCAGCCCAGTCGAATTCGTAAGTTTTGTGATTCTCGTTCATTATGGGGCTCCTCTCTTCTGTGCATAACGCTATCCCGGGTGCCTGTCCGTCTGCATGCGCAGACGCTTGGAGCGTCGGCAGACCCGGACAGCCGTCAAACGTATGTACTCACTCCCCATAGTGTACCAAAATTCCCATAGTGATGCGAAAGGATTTGTGGGGAGCGGATTTATTATGCACCGGTTTTGTGCATTAAAAAAAAACGGGCCGAGGCCCGTTTTTCATATGTGCGGTCTTATCGGCGAAGGCCAAGCTTCGCGATGAGGTCACGATAACGCTGAACGTCGTTTTCACGAAGATACTTGAGCAGATTCCGGCGACGGCCGACCATTTTGTAAAGGCCGCGGCGGGAGTGGTGGTCTTTCTTGTGTGTGCGCAAGTGTTCGTTCAGGTTGTTGATCTCTTCCGTGAGGATAGCGATCTGGATATCAGCAGATCCTGTATCCGATTCGTGTGTGCGGAACTCCTGAATGAGTTCATTTTTACGCTCTTGTGTAATTGCCATCCTGTTCACCTCCAAATCATTTAATTGAAAATCCCCAATTCCCGAGCAAACGTTGGTGAGTCGATTGCCAAGCAATGGTTTGTGCAACTGCACGTAAATATCATACCACAGGGGCAGTGTCGATTCAACCGGGAAGATATTCGTCCAGGATTCTTTTTGCTTCCTGCTTGTCCAGCCCAATCTGTTTTTTCAGTTCATCTATCCCGCCGAACTTCCTTTCTTCACGGATCCGCCTGATCCAGCGAACGTGGACAAACTTTCCGTACAGGTCTCCATCAAAATCGAACAGATGGACTTCGACGGAAAGGAACGTTTCCTCAGGATCTTTAAAGGTGGGACGATAGCCTGCATTCAGGACACCTTCATAAATGGTTCCGTCTGCCTCAAATGTGACAGCATAGACGCCAGGAGCAGGAAGACATGCACCCGGTACGGGATCTACGTTGGCCGTCGGAAAACCGATCAGCCTGCCGCGCTTGTCGCCTTCAATGACCGTCCCATCCGTCATCAGCGGGCGTCCCAGAAGTTCCGCAGCCCCGGCAACATCTCCCTCACTGAGCAGTGAACGGATGCGGGTTGAACTGATCTTTTCTTCTTCTTCGGTCACTTTCCCGATAACAGAAACGCCGTAATCCCCCCGGGACAGCTTTTCCAGGTCATCGGGCGTGCCCTTCCCGAACCGGCCAAATGTGAAATCGTATCCGCTTGTAATATGGCGGACGCCAAGACCCCGGATGTAGCACTCGATGAACTGTTCAGGAGCCATGGATGCGAATTCTTTTGTAAAACTGATGATAAAGACCGTATCCACGCCCATCTCATCGAGCAGTTGCATCTTCTGGTCATAAGGCGTGATATAAGTGACTTCTTCCCGGTTACCGAGCACGGCTGACGGATGCGGGTCGAACGTCATAACAGCCGGCCGGAGGCCCTTATCACGGGCGACCTCAAGGGCATGGCCGATCACTTCCTGGTGCCCGCGGTGGATGCCGTCAAAAAAACCTGCAGCCACCGAGTATTCCCGGCCTTCCGTGTCCGGAATCTCGGGATATTCAATGCGATGGATGTTCACTTTGTTCACCTCTTGTCTGCCGCCGACCCGAACATCTTCTCGGGTTTCATCAGCCCTTCTTTTTCAGGATGGCGGCGGTATACGGCCACTGCCCGGGTTCCGTCCATAAAGACGACACGGACTTGTGCAGTGAGCAGCGGATGAGCGGGCAGTACCTGCCCGTTAAGGATCTTCGGAAGAAGAGTGCTGTCTGCCGGAACTGAAGGAAAATCCGACAGGGCCGACTCAATCGGGAGCAAGGCATCTTCCAGATCACCGCATTCCTTCTTCTGTTTCACTTCTTCCAGCGTCAGGCAGTCTTCAGCATTAAATGGTCCGGAAGCTGTCCGGACAAGCGAAGCCATATGAGCAGGATAGCCCAGCTTTTCCCCAATCTGCACGGAAAGTGTTCGGATATAGGTGCCTTTGCCGCAACGGATTCTAATGCGAAACTCCACTTCTTCACCTTCAAACACTTGTTCACCGGAAAGAAGTTCAATTTCCTTGATGCGCACTGTACGTGACGGACGTTCAACAGAAATCCCCTGGCGGGCGTATTCATACAGGCGTTTGCCATTCACCTTCACCGCAGAATACATTGGCGGGATTTGAATGATTTCACCGGTGAGGGAGCGGAGGACATCCACGATCTCCGAAGCTTCGAAGCGCTTCAGGCTCAGGTCCTCCTCGACGGTTGCGCCGGAGGCATCCTCGGTCTCCGTCGAGCGGCCGATGCTGATGACGGCCTCATAAGTCTTGCCCGAATCTGTCACATACTCGGCAGCCTTGGTTGCCCGGCCGAGGCAGATCGGGAGGACGCCCTCGACATCCGGATCAAGAGTACCCGTATGGCCGATGCGCTTCATCCCAAGGATTTTCCTTAGTCGGAAGACACAATCGTGTGACGTCATGCCTTTTTCCTTCCAGAGCGGGAGGATCCCTTCATACACGGCTTCCGCCTCCTTTCCTATGTAAGGAAAACAAGCCTGCAAGCCATGATGGCTGCAGGCTTATTCTCATTCTTCCGGCTTCGATTCGTTGACCTCCCGGAGAAGTGATTCGATCCGGTTGCCGTAGTCGACGGACTCATCGAATTCGAACAGGAGCTCCGGCGTCTTTCTCAGACGGATACGATTACCGATCTCAGAACGGATGAAGCCCTTGGCCTTTGTCAGACCTTTGAGCGTATCTTCCTTCTGGCGGTCGTCGCCAAGTACGGAAATGAATACCGTCGCCTGCTGAAGATCACCAGTTACTTCGACATCCGTCACCGTGACGAACCCGATTCTTGGATCCTTAAGTCTTCGGCTGATGATGTCGCCCATTTCTTTTTTCATCTGTTCCGCCACGCGGTTTGCCCTCATTGTCATCTGGAACACCTCGGCTTCCGCTATAAATGATACTTCTTGCTGCTGGTCATCTCCCAGCCCGAATGGGACATCAGGAAGTTCAGCACCCGATCGATCTCGCGTTCGGCCGTCACTCCCGAAGAAGAAACGGCCGCCATTGTGATTCCGGCACGCTGCCAAAGGTCCTGATGATCCGTCTCGGCGATGGAGATATTGTATTGTTGCCGGGTTCTTGTCAGCATGCGCTGCAAAATGGCCCGCTTTTCTTTAAGCGAATGTGTCTCATACAAGAAGAATTCACATTCCGCGGCAACAATCATTTCCGCTCGACTTCTTGCATGACAAACGCTTCAATGACATCGGCTTCTTGGATGTCGTTATAGTTTTTGATAGTCAGGCCACATTCATACCCGCGGGAGACTTCCTTGACGTCATCCTTGAAGCGCTTGAGTGTATCCAGTTCGCCTTCGAAGACGACGACCCCATCGCGGATCACGCGGACTCCGGAGTCACGTGTGATTTTGCCGTCAGTTACATAGCCGCCTGCGATTGTGCCGACTTTGGAAACCTTGAACGTTTCACGCACTTCCACCTGGCCGATGATCTTCTCCTCGAACTCGGGATCCAGCATCCCTTTCATCGCGGATTCAATTTCTTCGATCACCTTGTAGATGATGCGGTGGAGGCGGACATCGACACCTTCTGCTTCGGCGGCACGCTTTGCGTTGACGTCAGGTCGGACGTTGAATCCGATGACAATTGCGTTGGATGCCGCTGCCAGCGTGATATCGGATTCTGTGATTGCTCCGACACCGGTATGGATGATCTTGACGTTGACGCCTTCAACCTCAATCTTCATGAGGGATGCCGCAAGCGCTTCGACCGTACCCTGGACGTCCGCCTTGACGATCAGGTTGATATCTTTCATCTCGCCCTGCTTCATATGCTCAAAGAGGTTGTCGAGCGTGACGCGGTTCTTTTCGCCGCGCTGTTCCTGAAGGTCGTCCATCGCACGGGATTCACCGACCTGGCGTGCGCTTTTCTCGTCTGCGAAGACGACAAAACGGTCTCCTGCGAACGGAACATCGTTAAGGCCCGTAATTTCAACCGGTGCCGATGGAAGTGCTTCTTTCACACGGCGGCCAATATCGTTGACCATGGCACGCACTCGGCCAAACGTAGAACCGACTACGATCGGATCGCCGACTTTCAGCGTTCCTTCCTGTACAAGAAGGGTGGCTACAGCGCCGCGGCCTTTATCCAGCTGCGCCTCGATGACTGTTCCGCGCGCCATCTGGTTCGGATTAGCCTTCACTTCTTCCACTTCGGATACAAGAAGAACCATTTCAAGCAGCGTGTCAATGCCTTCACCTTTGAGCGCGGACACAGGAACAAAGATCGTGTCGCCGCCCCAGTCTTCCGGAACGAGGCCGTGTTCGGTCAGTTCCTGGATGACACGGTCGGGATTGGCTGTCGGTTTATCGATTTTGTTGACTGCCACGATGATTGGCACTTCTGCAGCCTTGGCGTGGTTGATCGCTTCGACTGTTTGCGGCATGACACCGTCATCCGCCGCTACAACGAGAATGGTAAGGTCAGTCACTTTCGCACCGCGGGCACGCATAGTCGTGAATGCGGCGTGGCCCGGCGTATCAAGGAATGTAATCTTCTTGCCATTCGCTTCGACCTGGTACGCGCCGATGTGCTGGGTAATGCCGCCTGCTTCACCCTCGGTCACTTTCGTGTTCCGGATGGAGTCCAAAAGCGTCGTTTTCCCGTGGTCGACGTGGCCCATGATCGTGACAACCGGAGGACGTTCTTCTTTGAGCTCTTCAGCGCCTTCTTCTTCGTCGAAGTAGGTCTCGAGGTCGGTACGGTCGATGCGGATTTCTTCTTCCACTTCCACGCCGTAGTCCGCACAGATCAGTTCGATTGCATCTTTATCCAGCTCTTGGTTGATCGTCGCCATAACGCCGAGCATAAAGAGCTTTTTAATGATTTCGGACGGTTCCCGGCCAAGCTTTTTCGCGAGTTCCGCTACACTCAGCGACTCGTAGAAAGTGATTTTCTCCGGTAGCGGTTTCGGTGTGCGAGGAGCCTGCTGTTGGCTGTAGTTTCTCTTTTTCCCTTGGTGCGTTCCGCGGATCTTGCGGCCGCCGCCCCGGCGATTGCCGCCTTGGCCTCCCGGTCGGTTATTGCCTCCCGGACGGTTGCTGTTGCCCTGGCCTGCTGGGCGATTGCCGCCGCCCTGGCCTGCCGGGCGGTTGCCGCCGCCCTGGCCTGCCGGGCGGTTGCCGCCACCCTGGCCTGCCGGGCGGTTGCTGTTGCCCTGGCCTGACGGACGGTTGCCGCCGCCTTGGCCTGCCGGACGGTTGCCGCTGCCCTGGCCTGCCGGACGGTTGCCGCCGCCCTGGCCTGCCGGGCGGTTGCCGCCGCCTTGGCCTGCCGGGCGGTTGCTGTTGCCTTGGCCTGCCGGACGGTTATTGCTGCCCTGGCCTGCCGGGCGGTTATTGCCTTGTCCGCTCTGACGGTTACCTTTGTTCTGGCCGCCTTGGCCTGCAGGGCGATTGCCGCCCTGGCCGAATTTCCTGTCCAGTTTGGCCGTTGTGTCGCTGTCAAGTACGGACATGTGGTTCTTGACATCCACCTTCAGTTTATCCAGTTCGTCAATAACCTCACGGCTCGACTTGTTTACCTTTTTCGCATATTCATGAACTCTAATTTTCGTCATTCAGTCAGTCCTCCTCTGGTTCCTCAAGCAGGCTGGACAGCTTTGTGGCAAAGCCGCTGTCCATTATCGCCAGTGTGACGCGCGCCTCCTTCCCGATTGCATGGCCCAGTTCGTATCTCGTTCCGAACTCATGCACTGGAATCCCGTAATAGGCGCTTTTATCATTGATCTTGCTTCGGGTGTTGTCCGAGGCATCCGCTGACAGGATGACCAGCTTGGCCTTTCCCGAACGGATCGCATCGACGGCAAGATCTTCACCTGTCACTATTTTGCGCGCGCGCGCCGCCAGCCCCAATAGGCTGTAAATCTTTTTTTCATTCATAGCAATTTTTCTCTCAGGATAAGGCGGAGTACCTCATCATAAATTCCTTCAGGAACTTTGACGCCCAGCTGGCTGTCCAGCGAATGCCTCTTTTTAGCCATTTCTACGGCTTTTTCCGATTTGGAGATATAAGTTCCCCGTCCCGACTTCTTGCCTGTCGGATCAACGGAAACTTCGCCTTCCTTCGTGCGGACGACGCGGATCATCTCCTTTTTCGGGAACATTTCGCCGGTCGCAGAGCATCTCCGGAGTGGGATTTTCTTGCCGTTCCCCATTGCTCCCATCCTTTCAAAGATCAGTCTTCTTCAGTTTCGCCATCATCAGCCTGCACGTCTTCATACAGGTCGATGTCTGCCACGTCCTGGCCGGATTCAGTGGCCGATTCCTCATTAGAGAAGTCGTCACCGGACCATTCTTCCTCTTGGTACTCCTCCGGTTCATCAACCACCGTACGCGGATAGATGCCGAGTTCGCGCGCATCCGCTTCGCTCTTGATGTCGATTTTCCAGCCGGTCAGCTTTGCTGCAAGCCGGGCATTCTGGCCTCGTTTGCCGATCGCGAGGGAAAGCTGATAATCAGGAACCACGACAGTCGTTGACTTTTCTTCTTCATTTACAAGCACGTCCAGCACTTTTGCAGGGCTGAGGGCATTTGCAACAAAGATTTCCGGATTATCGGACCATTCCACGATATCGATTTTCTCACCGGACAATTCGTCCACGATTGTCTGGACGCGGTTGCCCCGCGCGCCGACGCAAGCGCCGACCGGATCGACATCTTCATCGTGCGCAGAAACGGAGATTTTGGAGCGATCTCCTGCTTCTCTTGCAATTGACTTGATTTCTACGATGCCATCATAAATTTCGGGAACCTCCATCTCGAACAGACGGCGGAGAAGACCAGGGTGCGTACGGGATACGAAAACCTGCGGTCCCCGGGAAGCGCGTTCCACTTTCGTGATGTATACCTTGATGCGGTCATGCGGCCGGTAGGTTTCAGACGGAATCTGCTCATTCTGAGGCAGAACCGCTTCGACCTTGCCGAGGCTGACATAGATATTACGCGGGTCAAGCCTCTCAACGACGCCGTTTACGATGTCATCCTGCCGGTCGACATATTCGTCGAAGATCATACCGCGTTCTGCTTCGCGCACGCGTTGTGTGACAACCTGTTTCGCTGTCTGCGCTGCAATCCGCCCGAAGTTCCGAGGAGTCACTTCCTCTTCCAGCACGTCTCCGATCTCGTAGAGCGGGTTGACTTTGCGCGCCTCTTCAAGAGAAACCTGCAGGCGGTCATCCTCGATTTCTTCTACGACGTCTTTACGCGAGAAGACCTTCATCGTGCCAGCATCCATATTCAGGTCCACACGGACATTCTGCGCTTGGTTAAAATTGCGGCGATATGCGGTGACCAGGGCGGTTTCAATCGCCTCTACCAGCACATCCCTCGATATGCCCTTTTGTTTTTCAAGGGCGGTGAGCGCCTCTAGAAGATCGCTGCTCATCTGTATTTCACTCCTATCCCGACGTTATGCCGAAAAGTCGATGGCCAAACGCGCAAACGCAATTTTGTCCTTCGGAATCAGCACTTTCACTTTACGTGTTTTCACTTTCATTTCAATTTCCGCTCCCTCTTCCCCGTAGGAAAGGAGGTAGCCTTCAAACTCTTTCCTGCCATCAAGAGGTTCGTATGTCCGGATGTGGACATACTGTCCCACAGCACGTTCCATATCCTGCTCTTTTTTAAGCGGGCGCTCCGCCCCTGGGGAGGATACCTCCAGGAAATAGTTTTGCGGAATAGGGTCCGTCTCATCAAGTCTGACACTCAGCTGTTCACTTACAGCCGCACACTGCTCAATGTCAATGCCTCCTTCGGGTGTATCGATGAATACCCGCAGGAACCAGTCACGTCCCTCTTTAACAAATTCGATGTCGACAAGTTCCAGATCCTGCTCTTCAAGGATCGGCGTTACCAACGTTTCGACTTCCTGTGTGATTTTGCTCATAAAGGACCTCCTTGTTTACAGGGAATTTCCCCCGACAAACAGAAAAGAGCGGGGGATCCCACTCTTCTGTGCGCGACTATCCGAACTTGTTGAATCCAGTCTATCATAGCCGCACGGCTGTTGCAACAAATCAGAATAGCGAGAGCTGGTTGGCTTCGGGCATGCCTTCGAGGCAGCCGAGCTCATCCAGATAGTCAATGATGGCACGTGAAACGCGGCCTCTTTGCTGGAGGTCTTCCTTTGAAAGGAATTCTCCCGCTTCCCGTGCCTCGGCTATGGCACGCGCGACGTTGTTCCCTAATCCCGGCACCGCGTTAAACGGCGGGATCAGGGAATCTCCGTCTATGACAAACTCGGTTGCCTTGGATCGGTAAAGATCCACCTTTTCAAACTTATACCCGCGCTCGCACATTTCAAGCGCCAGTTCAAGTACGGTCAGCAAGCTCTTCTCTTTTGGAGATGCTTCCAGGCCCTTTGCTTCAATCTCGTCGATTCGGGCCCGTATGGTTGCAGAACCCTTGTTCATCGCGATCAGGTCAAAGTCGGAAGCGCGGACCGTGAAATATGCAGCGTAGTACAGAAGCGGCTTATGCACCTTGAACCAGGCGATGCGGACAGCCATCAGGACATATGCGGCAGCGTGTGCCTTCGGGAACATGTACTTGATCTTCTTGCAGGAGTCGATGTACCAGTCCGGCACTCCCTGCTTTTTCATCTCTGCCTCAAACTCCGGCGTAAGTCCACGGCCTTTCCGGACAAACTCCATGATCTTAAACGCGAGCGAAGGCTCAAGCCCCTTGTGCATCAGGTAGACCATGATGTCATCCCGGCAGCCGATCACTTCTGACAGGACGCAGGTCTTATTGTGGATGAGTTCCTGCGCATTGCCGAGCCACACGTCCGTCCCGTGGGAAAGTCCGGAAATCTGAACGAGCTCAGAAAATGTGGATGGCTTCGTGTCCTCAAGCATCTGGCGGACGAAACGGGTGCCGAACTCGGGAATGCCAAGTGTGCCGGTTTTGCAGCCGATCTGCTCTTCTGTGACCCCGAGTGATTCCGGGGTGCTGAAGATCTTCATGACTTCCGGATCATCGACCGGGATTTTTTTCGGATCCAGCCCGGACAAGTCCTGCAGCATCCGGATGACCGTCGGATCATCGTGACCGAGGATGTCCAGCTTCAGCAAATTGTCGTGGATCGAATGGAAGTCGAAGTGGGTGGTTTTCCAGGATGCATCTTGATCGTCCGCCGGGAATTGGACCGGACTGAAGTCAAAGATATCCATTGTGTCCGGGACGACGATAATGCCGCCGGGGTGCTGGCCCGTATTCCGTTTGACGCCGCTACACCCCTGTACCAGACGATCGATTTCCGCATTCCTTATCGTCAGGTCGTTGTCATTCATGTATCCGCGCACATAGCCGTAGGCTGTCTTTTCCGCAACCGTCCCGATCGTCCCGGCACGGTATACATAGTCTTCACCAAACAGCTCTTTTGTATAATTGTGTGCCCGCGGCTGATATTCACCGCTAAAGTTCAAGTCAATATCCGGTACTTTGTCCCCCTTAAAGCCGAGGAATGTTTCAAACGGAATATCATGGCCGTCCTTTGTCATTGCTGTACCGCAATCCGAGCAACTCTTTTCGGGAAGGTCGAAGCCGGAACCAATGGAGCCGTCCGTAATGAACTCAGACCTTTTACAGGACGGGCATACATAATGCGGCGGCAGCGGATTCACTTCGGTGATCTCCATCATGGTTGCCACAAGCGAAGAGCCGACAGACCCCCGGGAGCCGACAAGGTAGCCGTCATCCAGTGATTTTTTGACCAGCTTGTGGGAAATCAGGTAGATGACGCCGAACCCGTGTCCGATGATCGATTTAAGTTCCTTCTCCAGCCGTTCGGTGACGATTTCGGGCAATTCTTCACCATAGATGGAATGTGCCATCGTGTAGGTCAGATTACGGACTTCATCATCCGCCCCGTCGATCACAGGTGTATACAGCTCGTCCCTGATGACCTGGACATCACCGATCAGATCCGCGATTTTCTGGGGATTGTCAATGACGATCTGCTCGGCTTTTTCTTCGCCGAGGAACTCGAACTCCTTCAGCATTTCATCCGTTGTCCGGAAGTGGACGTCCGGAAGGCTATGCCGGTTGAGCGGATTCGCTCCGCCCTGGGAACCGACGAGGATCTTCCGATAGGCTGCCTGGTGTTCGTCAATATAGTGGACATTGCCCGTTGCAACAACCGGAATCCCGGTTTTTTTGCCGAGCTTCATCATTTTTCGGATGATGTCCTCCAGATTCCACTCGTCCCTCACAAGCTCCAGTTCAATCAGGTGCTTGTATACCGGTTTTGGGTGGACCTCCAGATAATCATAGAATTTGGCAATCTGCTCAACTTCATCGAGCGGCTTCTGCATAAGCCCCTCAAACACTTCACCTTTGTCGCAGCCGGAGCCGATCAGCAGTCCTTCCCGATGCCTCTGGAGAACCGATCGCGGAATCCGCGGCACCCGGTAGAATGTCTCGGTATGCGAATACGAAACAAGTTTGAACAGGTTTTTCAGTCCGACTGCGTCTTTGACCAGGATCGTGCAGTGTGACGGCCTGGCCCGCTTGTATGATTCGCCGCCTCCAATATGGAGGTTGAATTCGTTATGGCGCTTGATGCCGTACTCCTGTACCGCTTCCTTAAGGAGATGGACAAGCAGATGCCCGGTGGCTTCACAGTCATAGATTGCCCGGTGGTGCTGGGTGAGGTCGATGCCGAACTTTTTACAGAGCGTGTTAAGCCTGTGGTTTTTAAGCTCCGGATGAAGCAGCCTGGCAAGCTCCAGTGTATCAATGACAGGGTGCTCGCGCTCCTCCACACCCGCGAGCTTGTAGGCTTCGTAGAGAAAGCCCATGTCAAATGTTGCATTGTGGGCGACAAGGATGCCGTCACCTGCAAATTCCCGGAACCGGCGGGCCACATCTTCGATGGCAGGAGCGCCTCTCACCATGTCATCGGTGATGCCTGTGAGCTCGATTGTCGTGGCGGACAATGGATGACCCGGGTCGGAGAAGCTTTCGAATGTATCGATGACCTCCCCGCCCTTCACCTTCACCGCTGCGAGTTCGATGATCTTATCGTAGACCGCAGACAGGCCGGTCGTCTCCACGTCGAAAACGATGAATTCCGCATCGTCCAGGTTCCGGTCTACCTCGTCGTAGGCGATTGGAATCCCGTCATCGACCAAGTTCGCCTCAAGACCGAAAATCACTTTTATGCCGTGCTTTTTCCCGGCCGAGTAGGCATCCGGGAAAGCCTGGACATTGGAATGGTCAGTGATTGCAATTGCGGGGTGGCCCCATTTGGCAGCCTGGGCCACAAGCTCTCCGGCAGGTACCACAGCATCCATCTGGCTCATGTTGGAATGGGCATGCAGTTCGATGCGCTTCCGCTCTTCAGGAGCTTCGTCCTTCTTCACCCTTGGGGCAATTTCCATAATGTCGTTTGCCATCATGACTAGATCGCGGATGAAGGTGTCGTTCTGGATGGACCCCCTTGCACGGACCCATGCCCCCTTCTTGAGTGCGGTCATCATTTCCGCATCTTCCTTATCGCGGGAGAACATTTTGACAAGGATCGAATCTGTGTAGTCGGTCACTTTCACTGTCAGAAGGGAGCGGCCGCTCCGGAGTTCACGCACTTCCACGTCGAAGACGAAGCCTTCGATCGTGATCTTTCGTTCTTCATCCTGAATCAGGCGGATGCCCGTGATCGGCTCATCCGGCTTGATCGGCAGGCCAATTGAAAACGGTCCCTCCGGCCCTGCAGATTCCTTTTTGTTTTTCTCACGCTTTTTCATGTCTTCCAGTGCCCGGCTGGCGAGCGCTTCTTCTTCAAGTTTGCGCTGCTCGAAAAATGCGCGCCGCGCTTCTTCCGCCCCGCCGTCTTCTTCACCCAGAACAAAGTCGACTGACAGCCCGTTGAATCCGAACGAACCGTAAGACTCAGACAGCAGGCTGCTGTATTTGCCCTTCATCGTCTGCAGCTCGAGTTCATTGCCGCATTTCAGCATGAGGGTCTGGCCATTCCATACCGGGAGCTGTGATGCCAGACGCTCTCGCACGGGCGGGGACATGTCGGCAATCTCACCGACTGCAAGTTCGTAGTAATCACACACGCTTTGCTCATCGAATAGCGGGTTCTCCACCCGGATATCAAGCAGGATCCTTGCGATCGGGGAGAAAGTGGCATCGATCCGCTTTCTGAACTCCTTGAAGACCGCTGCAGGAAGGATTGCCGGCACGGTCACGCGAAATTTCCAAACACGTGATTTCGTATGGACATCAAGACGCTCCAGTGAGGCGCCTTCAAAATGGCGCACCACTGCATCTTCGGTCATGCCGATATGCTGAAGCAGAATATTAAATCTCATTTTCGGGTTTTGTTCCACTGGGTGGTCCTCCTTTCCCGCCGGAACCGAAAAAAGAAGGGAAGGGCCCAATCTGGGCCTTCCCGTTCTTCCGGTTCCGTCTTGTTCATCAGCCGAAGAACGAACGGAGCTTGTCCGTGAGCTCTTCTTTTTTCCATTCCGCTGTTTCACCAGTAGCGCGGAACTTCACTTCCACAATGCCTTCGGAGGCTTTTTTGCCGACAGTCAGCCGGATCGGGAGCCCGATCAGATCTGCATCTGCGAATTTGACGCCCGGGCGTTCTGCGCGGTCATCAAACAATACATTGTAGCGGTACGAAGACAGCAGGCCGTACATTTCTTCGGCAAGCTCCCGCTGGTCATCGTCTTTCATATTCACCGGGATCAGATGGATATCCGCCGGTGCAAGGTCCTTCGGCCACTTCAGCCCGTCTTCATCGTTGAACTGTTCAGCCATCGCTGACAGCAGACGTGAGACGCCGATGCCATAACAGCCCATAATGTACGGCTGCTGGCGGCCGTTGTTGTCGAGGAATGTGCCTTCCATCGGTTCGGAATAAGTCGTCCCCAGCTTGAAGATGTGCCCGACTTCGATGCCTTTGGCAAACCGGATTGTACCGTTGCCGTCCGGTGACGGGTCACCCTCCATGATGAAACGGAGATCTTCATATGAATCCACAGAGAAATCACGTTCAGGGTTGACGTTCCGGAAATGATGCCCGTCTTCATTCGCTCCGGTAACCGTGTTGCGCATGAATCGCACCGCATGGTCGGCGATGACTTTCAGGCCGGTCGGCAGCTTGACCGGACCCAGTGAGCCGATTTCAGTGCCGGTCGCCTCCTTCACCTGTTCAGGTGTCGCCATCTCGACGATTGTGGCATCCAAGGCATGCTTGACCTTGATGTCATTGATTTCGTGATCCCCACGGGATAGAACGACTACCGGCTCGTCATCAACAATGAAGACCAGAGTCTTGATGCAGTCTTCAGGACGGACACCAAGAAATCCGGAAACCTCTTCGATCGTGCGGACATCAGGTGTTTCAACTTTCTCGGCAGCCAGTTCTTCTCCTTCCGGTTCCGGATAGGCAATGTTCACTTCCGCCATTTCGATGTTAGCCGCAAAATCGGAGGAGTCACTGTAGGCGATCGTATCTTCACCGACTTCGGACAGCACCATGAACTCGTGCGTGTCTTTTCCGCCGATTGCCCCTGAATCGGCTATGACGGCACGGAAGTTCAGGCCGAGCCGTGTAAAGATATTTGTATATGCCTGTTTCATGTCTTCGTAGGTCTCATCCAGGCTTTCCTTGGAATCATGGAAAGAATAAGCATCTTTCATGATAAACTCCCTGCCCCGGAGAAGTCCGAAACGGGGACGCTTTTCATCACGGAATTTAGTCTGGATCTGATATAGGGTGAGCGGCAGTTTTTTATAAGATTTCACTTCGTCGCGCAAAAGCGAGGTGATAACCTCTTCGTGCGTCGGACCAAGTGTGAACTCTCGGCCATGGCGGTCATGGAGCCTCATGAGCTCAGGACCATAGGTGAACCAGCGGCCTGTTTCCTGCCACAGCTCAGCCTGCTGGAGGGAAGGCATCAGCACTTCCGAACCGCCGATTGCGTCCATTTCCTCCCTGACAACCGTTTCGATCTTAGTCAGCATTTTCTTGGCAAGTGGCAAGTATGAATAAACGCCGCTTGTGTTTTGCCGGATATAACCCGCGCGCAGCAGAAGCTGATGGGACCTGAGGTCCGCATCGGATGGCGTCTCGCGCAATGTTGGAATGAATGTTCTGCTTTGTCTCATTGGTATAGCACCCCGGATAGTCAATATTGTGGATCAGAAGAAAAATCGCTGGATATCGTTCCAGGTGACGACGATCATCAGGACCATCAGCAGCATGATACCGACAAAATGGACCATGCCTTCTTTCTGTTTGTCGATCGGTCGTCCCCTCAGCGCTTCAAAGCCGAAGAACAGAAGCCTGCCCCCATCAAGAGCCGGAAGCGGCAGCAAATTCATGATGCCAAGGTTGATCGACAGCACAGCCGCCCAGTTCATGAGATTAAAGATTCCGGCCTGTGCAACTGCGCCGGTCGCCTGGTAGATGCCGACCGGTCCTGAAAGCGCCTCAATCGTGAACTGGCCGGTCACCAGCATGCCGAGCAGCTGGAAAATCCGCTTAAACCAGAACCATGTTTGTTCGGCCCCGTAGGAGATGGTACCCAATGTGTTCTTTTCATACTGCGGTTCGTAGAGAACCCCGATCTGGCCTATTGTCTGGCCTTCGACATCGATGGATGCCGGAGTGACCGAGACTTCCTCCACGGTGCCCGCACGTTCCACACCAATCGTCAGCTCATCACCGGGACTGTCCTGAATAATAGCCGAGAAGCCATTCCAGGTTCCGACCTCGCGCCCGTCCACGGAAACGATCCGGTCCCCTTTTTCGATGCCCGCAGCGATGGCCGGACCGTCATCCGTCACATCTGCAATTATGGGATCGTCCTGTGGAATTCCCTGGATCAGTCCGAGAATGACAAAAATGAAAAATGCCAGGATGAAGTTGAAAAGCGGACCAGCGAGGATGGTAGCGGACCGTGCACCGAGCGACTTGGACTCAAACTGCCGGTCGTAGGGAGCAATTAGTGTATCCGCCCCCTTCTCCGAGATGATCGCTTTTCGAGATACCGGGTACCGGACCCTCCGCTCTTCCTCATCGTATCCATCAATGTACAGCTCTTTTTCCAGATCAGCCTTTTCAACTTCCATATATAGCATGTCCGGTGTCCTGTCATTCTGGTTCAGGACAATGCGTTCTGCGCGGCCTTCCCTGTCAAGCAGCAGCCCGATCCGGTGACCCGGCTGGAGTTCGACTTTGTCGAAGTCCTCCCCTGCCATCCGGACATATCCTCCAAGCGGAAGCAGCCGGACTGTGTATAGTGTTTCACCTTTATTGATGCCGATCAGTTTCGGCCCGAAGCCGATGGCAAACTCCCTGACCATGATGCCTGCCCGTTTGGCGAGCAGGAAGTGGCCCAGCTCATGGAAAAATACGAGAGAACCGAAAACGACGATAAATGCAAGGATTGTCTGCATGTGCACCCACCTTCAACCGGCTATCCGCCGGAATTCATATCGTCCTATTTTACCATATCGAGGACGGCTTTTCTTGTCTCCGTGTCTACTGCGAGCACGGTCTCCAGATCTGGTTCCGAGATGAGGTCATGCCATTCAAGCGCCCGTTCAACGAGGGGCTCAATTTCGGTGAAAGTAATTCGGCCTTCCATGAATAGGGCGACCGCGACTTCGTTTGCCGCATTCATGACAGTGGTAGCCGTCCCTCCTGCCCTGCCTGAGTCGAAGGCGATCCGGAGTGCCGGGAAGCGGTTCAGGTCAACTTCCTCAAAATGAAGCAAACCGATTTTCGCCAGATCCAGCCTTTCCGTTCCCTTCCTCGGAAGCCTGTCCGGATAAGTAAGCGCGTATTGGATCGGCACCCTCATATCCGGCGAGCCAAGCTGTGCGATTACGCTTGTATCCTCGAACTCGACCATGGAGTGGATGATGCTTTCCCTGTGGAGCAGCACATCGATCCGGTCATACGGCATTCCGAACAGATGATGCGCTTCGATCACTTCAAGCCCTTTGTTCATCATCGTGGCGGAATCGATCGTCAGCTTGCTCCCCATGGACCAGTTGGGATGGGCAAGTGCTTCCTCTACGGTAACGCCTTCAAGTTCAGCCCGTGTTTTGTCCCGGAAGCTGCCCCCTGAAGCTGTCAGGATCAGACGATCCACCCGCTTCGGATCCTCACCGTTCAGCGCCTGGAACAAAGCTGAATGTTCACTGTCGACAGGAAGCAGGCGGACACCATGCTTGTCCGCTTCCGCTGTCACGATCGAACCGGCAGCAACCAGTGTCTCCTTGTTCGCAATGGCGATATCCCGCCCGCTGCGGATGGCTTCAAGCGTCGGCTCAAGCCCGATACTGCCGATCACGGCGCCGACAACGATGTCCGCCTCCGTGCCTGCAGCCGCTTCGAGCAGGCCTTCCCTGCCGGAGCCGAACCGGATGCCGGGAAATTCCGCCCTGAGCGTTTCGGCATCCCCACTATCTGCGACGGAAACGAACTCCGGTTTCACCAGACCGAGGATTTCCCGGAGTTTGCTAAGGTTTCTGCCTGCCGAAAGCGCAGTGATTTCAAAGCGCCCCGGATCCGCCAGGACGATGTCGACAGTCTGTGTCCCGATGGAACCGGTGGCGCCCAATAAACTGATTTTCTTAACCATGATATGCTACTTCCTTTCCGTTCATCCGACAAAGTGAAGGAGATTCAGTACCGGCAGCACAAAAAGCAAACTGTCAAACCGGTCGAGAATTCCTCCGTGGCCCGGCAGGATATTACCGGAATCTTTCACGCCGTAATGCCGCTTTAGGGCCGATTCCACGAGGTCTCCAATTTGCCCGGTCACCGAAGCGACAACCGTCACTGCGATGAGAATGAGGTAAGAGCCTGTTACCGGCATGAACAACTGGAACAGGCAGGCCGCGATCACCGCAACCACGATTCCGCCGACAAACCCTTCAACAGTCTTGTTCGGTGAAATTTCGGGCCAGAGCTTACGTTTTCCGAAGCTGCGACCAGTGAAATAAGCACCTGTATCCGTCAGCCAAACGACGATGAGTGCATAAATGATGTATTCGATTCCAGCGTCACGCGTGACGATCAGATAATAGAAGCCGATTCCAAGGTAGAGCATCGCCAGCACAGTAAAGGCGGCATGCTCAAACGTGAACCGGTTTTTCACGACGACGGTGTAGATCAGCAGCAAAAGAACCGTCATGTAGACGACTTCAATTTTTGTATAGCCTGTATAATCTGTGATTGTCGCTGCCCATTCCGGCTTCAGCAAAAAGGTGAACAGGGCGAGCAAAGCGAGCAGTCCGGGGATCGAGAAAATGGAAATCTTCTTCATCCGGAGCAGTTCATACATCCCGACCGCTGCAAGCAGGAAGACCGCCAGCGTGAATGGCAGCCCTCCGATGATGACGAGCGGGATAAAGAGAAGGGCGGCCACCACGCCCGTAATGATTCGGGTCTTCAATCCGTGTCCTCCTTGTCAACGCCGCCATAACGGCGGCTCCTTGCCTGGTAAACGCCGATCGCCTCCTGCAGCCTGTCTTCATTGAAGTCCGGCCAGAGCGTATCGGTAAACCAGAACTCAGTATAAGCAAGCTGCCAGAGCATAAAATTGCTGAGCCGGACTTCACCGCTCGTGCGGATCAGAAGGTCCGGCTCCGGCAGTTCGGCAGTCATCAGCGCATCGGTGATCATCGACTCATCGATGTCTTCCGCTTTCACCCGTTTTTCTGCCACTGCTTTGGCAATAGTGCGGACGGCTTCAGTAATTTCGGCACGGCTGCCATAGTTCATCGCAAAGTTCAGGATCAGCCCATCGTTTCCAGCAGTCTCATCCATTGCCCTTGTGATTGCACGCCGGGTATGCGGAGGAAGATGTTCGTGATCCCCGATCATCCGCACACGGACATTCCGTTCAACAAGCTCCGGCAGATATGTTCCAAGAAACTCTTCCGGAAGCCTCATCAAAAACTCCACTTCGGGCTTCGGACGTTTCCAGTTCTCCGTGGAGAAGGCATATAGGGTGAGCACTTTAATGCCCAGACGATCCGCTTCCCTGGTGATCTTGCGGACGGTCTTCATCCCTTCGTGATGTCCCGCAATTCTCGGAAGCGACCTCTTTTTTGCCCACCGGCCGTTTCCGTCCATGATGATGGCGACATGCCCCGGAATGGCGGTTTCGTCCAGCAGCTGCCGGTCCGCGTTATCCGTCTTGGGTTCGCCGCCCTTCTTGCGGATCAATTTATCCAACATAATCAGATTTCCTCCACTCAACAGCAATTCGGAATCCATGCTTTTACTATCATAGCAGTTTTTCTGTAAGTAAAAAAGGCGTCCTTTGAGTTTAGGACGCCCTTCGGAGGTTTTGGTTCTTTCGTTATACCTCCATGATTTCATCTTCTTTTTCTTTTGCGATCTCATCGATCTGGCGAATATGATCGTCCGTCATCTTTTGGATGTCGTCGCTGTATCCGCGATGGTCGTCTTCAGTGATGTCACCGTTCTTTTCCAGCTTTTTGAGGGAGTCGTTGGCATCTCGGCGGATATTTCGGATGGAGACCTTGCCTTCTTCCGCTTCTTTTTTGACGACCTTGACCAGCTCTTTGCGTCGCTCCTCGGTCAGTGCCGGGACGGCAATCCGGATCACGTTGCCGTCGTTTGCCGGCGTAATTCCAAGGTCTGACTTAAGAATCGCCTTTTCAATATCGCCGATAACCGATTTGTCATACGGCTGGATGACGAGAAGACGTGCTTCAGGAACGGAAATTCCGGCCAATTGGTTTACCGGAGTCGGCGCACCATAATAGTCGACGGATATCCGGTCCAGAAGCGACGCGTTTGCACGGCCTGCACGAATCGAGGCCAGTTCGCGCCGAAGTGACTGGAGCGACTTTACCATGCGGTCTTTTGTTTCTTCAATCAGATTGTTCACCATTATGCATTCCTCCTGACAATCGTTCCGATATCTTCACCGAGGACGGCTTTTTTGATGTTCCCCTGTTCCATGATCGAGAATACAATGAGCGGGATGTCGTTATCCATGCAGAGCGAGGAAGCCGTCGAATCCATCACCTGAAGGCCGTCCTTGATGACATCCAGATAAGTGAGCTTCTCATACTTCACCGCGTTGGCATTGGTTTTCGGATCATCGTTGTAGACGCCATCGACGTTGTTCTTGGCCATGAGGATGACATCCGCCTCGATTTCCGCTGCGCGCAGAGCAGCCGTCGTGTCGGTCGAAAAATACGGGTTGCCCGTGCCTGCTGCAAAGATGACGACACGCTTTTTCTCCAGATGGCGGATCGCCCGTCTTCTTATGTACGGTTCAGCAACCTGCCGCATTTCGATGGACGTGGCCACCCTCGTCTCGATGCCCAGTTTTTCCAGGGCATCCTGCATCGCCAGCGAGTTCATGACTGTGGCGAGCATCCCCATATAGTCGGCAGTAGCCCGGTCCATACCCATTTCGCTTCCGACTTTGCCGCGCCAGATGTTTCCCCCGCCGACGACTACAGCCACTTCTACGCCGAGGTCGACAACATCCTTCACCTGTTCGGCGACAGATTTGATGATTGCCGGCGAGAGCCCGAAGCCCTGCTCACCGGCCAGTGCCTCCCCGCTTAACTTCAGGACGACTCTTTTATATTTCGGTACGCTCATGAGGTCTCCTCCATCATCTCTGTTTTTTATCGAAAAAGAGGGAACACCTGGTTCGTGTTCCCCTCCCAAATATGGTATTGGATCAGTTGCCTTTAACCTGGTTCATGACTTCGTCGGCAAAATTATCTTCACGCTTTTCAATGCCTTCGCCTACCGCAAAGCGGACGAACGACTTCAGCGTGCCGCCTGTCGACTTCACAAAGTCACGGACTTTCTGGTCCGAGTCCTTGACGAATGGCTGGTCAAGAATAACAACGTCTTCGAAGTACTTGCCGAGGCGGCCTTCAACCATCTTAGCCACGATGTTTTCAGGCTTGCCTTCGTTGAGTGCCTGTTCAGTAAGAACTTTGCGCTCGCGCTCGACTTCCTCTGCAGGAACTTCGTCACGGGAAACGTATTTCGGATTGATGGCAGCAACGTGCATCGCTACATCTTTTGCAGCGTCTGCGTCTGTTGTGCCTTCGATCAGAAGAAGAACACCGATGCGGCCGCCCATGTGGAGGTACGCGCCGAATGTGTCGTTGTCCGTCTTTTCAATGATCTCGAAGCGTCGGAGCGTGATTTTCTCACCGATCTTCGCAACTGCGTTGGAGATGTGGTCTTCAACTTTAAGACCATTGCCCATTTCAGATGCAAGCGCTTCTTCGATAGAAGCAGGCTCGTTTTTCAGAAGGTGGGCGCCAAGCTCGGAAACGAGATTCTGGAACGCTTCATTCTTTGCAACGAAGTCTGTTTCAGCGTTAACTTCGAAGATGACTGCTTTGTTTCCGTCTGTTTCAACGGATACTGTACCTTCAGCTGCGATGCGGTCCGCTTTCTTCGCTGCGCTTGCAAGACCTTTTTCACGAAGGAAGTCGACTGCTGCATCCATGTCGCCGTCAGTTTGAGTGAGAGCTTTTTTGCAGTCCATCATACCTGCGCCTGTTTTCTCACGAAGTTCTTTTACCATTTGTGCTGTTACTGCTGCCATTTGTCATTCCTCCCGGTCGATTCAATTTGTTTAGAAAAGGCGATAAGGACTGAAAGCCGCTTATCGCCTGAACATACAGTCTTACTCTGCTGCGACTTCTTCGCCTTGAGCTTCGACTTCCGTTTCTTCTTCGCCTTGTTTCGATTCGACGAGTGCATCCGCCATTTTGCTTGTCAGCAGGCGTACCGCGCGGATTGCGTCATCGTTTGCAGGGATGACGTAATCGATTTCGTCCGGATCGCAGTTCGTGTCGACGATGCCGACAATCGGGATGTTCAGCTTTTGAGCTTCTGCAACCGCAATGCGTTCTTTGCGTGGGTCAACGACGTACATAACGTCAGGAAGACCGTTCATGTCACGGATTCCGCCGAGGAACTTGACGAGGCGTTCGTGTTCTTTCTTGAGCTGGATGACTTCTTTCTTAGGAAGGACTTCGAAAGTGCCTTCTTCTTCCATGCGCTCGATTGCTTTCATGCGGTCAACGCGCTTCTGGATCGTACCGAAGTTCGTCAGAAGGCCGCCGAGCCAGCGTTGGTTGATGTAGTATTGGCCAGCGCGTTCCGCTTCTTCACGGATTGCATCCTGTGCCTGTTTTTTAGTTCCGACGAAGAGCACTTTGCCGCCTTCTGCACCAGTCTGGCGCATGAAGTCGTATGCTTCCTCGAGTTTCTTGACCGTCTTTTGAAGGTCGATGATGTAGATGCCGTTACGCTCCACGAAGATGTATTTCTTCATCTTAGGGTTCCAGCGGCGTGTTTGGTGACCGAAGTGGACACCCGCTTCAAGAAGCTGTTTCATTGTGATAACTGCCATTTTTGTTACCTCCGTTTGGTTTTTTGGTCCTCCGCATCCATCAACCGGCGGGCAGCCAGTAGGCACCAGCCCTTCCGTCAGGATACGTGTGTAATCGCACCATTGGTCACTATACCACGTGTTTATCCGATATGCAACACAAAACTCTCTTCAGGTTTAGTCTGCGGGTAGACGTTGGAATTGCTTCAAATTAGTTATGATATATAAAATCAACTAAAGAAAGCTCCCTATGAATAAAGGACGGTTGCTTTCCGTTCCAACACTCGCTTTCCGCGGGCATGGCCTTAGCCTCCTCGTCGCTGCACTCCTGCGGGGTCTTCGGCTCATGCTACTCCCGCAGGAGTCTCGTGCTTCCGCTCCAAGCAATCGCCTTATAAAATTTCTCCGGTCGATTCAACAGTTCATTTTATATAGCATTTATAACATTGAGAAGGGGATTTCCCCTACGAGCACTTGGCAGCCATCGCTTCGCTTTTGGACGCAGACGCCAATCTTCGTATTGGCATCGGCTCGTAGCCTTCCCCGGGGAAAGCGTCCGCCCGTGACGGAAAGCAACAACATTATAAATAAAGAACCGGAAGTCAGGCTCCCGGTTCTTTTCAGTCCGGCCATTCAATATGCCAGGCGGATTATTTGGATTTGAGTTCGTTGAGCTGGACAAGGAATTTGTCGTTCAGCACTTTGATGTACGTACCCTTCATGCCGAGGGAACGGGACTCGATGACGCCCGCGCTCTCCAGCTTGCGGAGTGCGTTGACGATGACAGAACGGGTGATGCCGACCCGGTCCGCGATCTTCGAAGCGACGAGAAGGCCTTCGGTGCCGTCGAGTTCTTCGAAAATGTGCTCGATCGCTTCAAGCTCGCTGTAGGAAAGGGAATTGATTGCCATTTGGACAACCGCTTTGCTGCGGGCTTCAGTTTCGATCTCTTCCGCTTTTTCACGGAGGATCTCCATCCCGACAACCGTTGCGCCATACTCGGCAAGCACGAGGTCTTCATCGGTGAACTTGTCTTTGACCCGTCCGAGAATAAGTGTGCCAAGGCGCTCACCGCCGCCGATGATCGGAACGATTGTTGTCAGGCCTTCTTCGAACAGGTCTTTGTTTTCGACCGGGAAGACCGTGTGCTCATCGTTGATATCGAGGTTGGGCGATGTTTCCGTCACATTGAAAAGATTTTTCGTGTAGTCTTCCGGAAAACGGCGCTCCTCAAGCATGTTCTGGATCCGCTCGTTCTGGATCTCCTGGTGAACAGCCGTGCCGAGCAGTTTGCCTTTACGGCTGACGATGAAGACGTTAGCACCGATCACCTTGGACAGGGTTTCGGACATTTCCTTGAAGTTAACCGGCTTGCCGGCAGACGCCTGGAGCATAGAGTTGATCTCCCGCGTGTTTTGTAATAGTGACATAACACAATTCCTCCTACTTGGATATATGGATTCAAGAATATTCTAAAGGTTTGTAATCGTTTTGGGAAACGATAAGGTTTACTTACAGTATAAATTGTGACAAATCTTTGTTCGTAGCGATCTTTTTGAGCTTTTCATCGACATATTCCGGCGTGATGCGGATGGACGCAGGTGAAATGTCGGATGCTTCGAAACTCAGGTCTTCTAAAAGCTTCTCCAAAACCGTGTGGAGCCTGCGTGCTCCGATGTTCTCGGTTTCCGCATTGACTTCCGCCGCAATCTCCGCGATACGCCCGATTGCTTCATCGGTAAAGTCGATCTCCACGCCTTCAGTGGAAAGGAGCAGCCGGTACTGATGAAGAAGGGAATTGTCCGGTTCTTTGAGAATGCGGACAAAATCCTCTCTAGTGAGTTTATCCAGTTCGACCCGGATCGGGAAACGTCCCTGCAGCTCAGGTATGATGTCCGACGGCTTGGAAACGTGGAAAGCCCCCGCGGCGATGAACAGCATGAAGTCCGTGCGGACAGGACCGTACTTCGTCGTGACAGTCGTACCCTCCACAATAGGAAGGATATCCCGCTGAACGCCTTCCCGCGATACATCGGCTGAAGAGGAGTTCCCCTGTTTCGATGCGATCTTATCAATTTCATCGATGAAGATGATTCCCTGCTGCTCCGCACGTTCGATCGCCACCTGAGCGATTTCATCACGGTCAACAAGTTTATCGGCTTCTTCCATGGCAAGTACTCTGCGGGCATCCTTCACACGCATCTCCCGCTTCTTCTTCTTTTTCGGCATCAGGTTCGAAAGTGCATCTTGCATATTCATTCCCATTTGCTCCATACCCGAACCTTGCATGCCGTCAAACAGCGACGGCATATTCTCGGTCACTTCTACCATCACTTTTTTGTCCTCAAGGCGGCCCGCCTTCAGCTCGGCGCGGATTTCGGAACGCTTCATACGGATCGACGCGTCCTCTTCCTCTTCTTCAGAGCGGTCCTGCATCTGTCCGAGCAGCATCTCCAGCGGATTCTGCCCGGATTTCTCTTTTTTCAGAGACGGGACGAGCAGCTTCACAAGACGTTCTTCGGCCAGCTTTTCGGCGCGATCCGCCACCTCTTCCATCCGCTCAATGCGGACAAGGCGGAATGACGCTTCCACAAGGTCACGTACCATCGACTCGACATCGCGTCCGACATAGCCGACTTCTGTAAACTTGGTCGCCTCCACTTTGAGGAAGGGTGCACCGGCAAGCTTGGCAATCCGGCGTGCGATCTCTGTCTTGCCGACACCGGTCGGACCGATCATGAGAATATTTTTCGGAATGATCTCATTGCGCTCTTCTTCCGGCAGACGGCTGCGGCGGTATCGGTTTCGCATGGCCACCGCAACAGCCCGCTTGGCTTCTTTCTGGCCGACGATGTACCGGTCAAGCTGTTCGGTCAGGAGTCTCGGTGTCATCTGCTCCAGCTTCATTCCCCGATCACCTCCAGGATGATTTGGTGGTTCGTGAACACGCAGATGTCAGCTGCGGTCTCAAGTGCCGCACGCGCGATCTGTTCGGCATCCATAGCGTCGGAAGCATGTTTTTTAAGGGCACGGCCGGCTGCCAAAGCATAGTTGCCGCCGGATCCGATTGCAAGGATGCCGTCATCAGGCTCAATCACTTCTCCTGTTCCGGAGACAAGCAGCATCGTATCTTTGTCCATGACGATCAGCATCGCCTCCAGCTTCTGGAGCATCTTATCGCTGCGCCATTCCTTCACGAGTTCGACTGCTGCGCGGGTCAGGTTCCCGTCATATTCGGCTAGTTTGCCTTCAAACAGTTCAAACAGTGTGAAGGCATCCGCGACGGTGCCCGCGAAACCGGCGACGACTTTCCCGCCGTACAGTCGACGGACCTTCTTCGCAGTATGCTTCATGACAACCTGGTTGCCGAGCGTCACCTGCCCGTCACCCGCCATTGCGGCCTTGCCGTTATGCCGGACTGCGAAAATCGTGGTTGCATGGATTTCCATTGCCTCTCCCCCTCAAGCTCTAGGATGTGCGTTCATATACGTCTTTCTCAGATGTTCTTTCGTCACATGCGTGTAGACCTGCGTCGATGACAGGCTGGCATGGCCGAGAAGTTCCTGGACGGACCGCATGTCCGCTCCGTTATTGAGCAAGTGTGTGGCAAACGTATGCCGGAGCATATGCGGATGGATCGATATGTGGAGTGCTGCCTTTTTGACCATTTCCCCAAGGATATGCCGGACTCCGCGGTCGGTGAGCGGAGTACCCCTCATATTGACGAACAGCCGGTCATGTTTGTTCCCTTTCATGATCGCCGGACGCGCCTCATCCAGATACCTGCCGAGCGCATCGGCGGCAAAGTGGCCGAACGGGATATACCGCTCACGGCGCCCCTTCCCCATGACCCTTACAATATCCAGTTCACGGTCAGCGTCGCCGACGGAAAGCCCCGTCAGTTCCGAAACACGCATTCCCGTGGCATAGAGCAGCTCCAGAAGCGCGGTGTCACGGATTTCTTTCGGAGAGATTCCTGCATTCGCCTCGAAAAGCTGCTCCATCTCTTCTTCATAGAAGAATTGGGGCAGCTTTTCTTCCTTCTTCGGATGATACAGTGATCGGAATGCCTGGTCATCGATACCGAACCGGGTGTTGGCAAACTTGAAAAACGATCGCAGAGAAGAGATCTTCCTTGAGATGGTCGCCCGCTCCAGTTCGCGCTCATAAAGTTGGGTCACGTAGAGGCGGGCTTCCGGATAGCGGATATCCTCTTCGGACCCGATTCCCTCGGATTCCAGAAACGCGAAGAATTCTTCAAGATCTTTCCGGTATCCCTCCACGGTCAGCGGAGAAAAGTTCCGCTCGAGGCGGATATAGGACCGGAACTCCTCTGCAGCCTGTTTTAGCCTGGCATTCATCCCGTCACCTCCGGAAATATACAAAAGCCTCTAAAGTATAAGGCTTTAGAGGCTTTTGTTCAATCAATGTGCAATTGTATTCTTGAAATTTCGAATTGTATCCAGCGCACGCCCGGACTGCTTCTCCGCGCGCTCCGCTTTTTTCCTGACCTTCTCTCCGAGAGAAGGGAAAAGACCGAAGTTGACGTTCATCGGCTGGAAGTTGGCCGGATCTGCTTCGCTGATATAGCGTGCCATGCTTCCGAGTGCCGTTTCCGCCGGGAAGACGACCGGGTCTTCACCGAGCGCGAGACGAGCGGCATTGACACCTGCAATAAGTCCGCTGCCTGCAGATTCCACATAGCCTTCGACCCCGGTCATCTGGCCGGCGAAGAACAGGTCCTTTTTGGCCTTCAGCTGGTATGTGCGCTCCAGCACACGCGGGGAGTTGATGAACATGTTCCTGTGAATGACACCATAACGGACAATCTCCGCATTCTCAAGTCCAGGAATGAGCCGGAGAACTTCTTTCTGGGGTCCCCACTTCATGTGATTCTGGAAGCCCACAATGTTATAGAGCGTAGCGGCAGCGTTGTCCTGACGGAGCTGGACGACTGCGTAAGGGGTCTTCCCTGTTTTCGGATCCTCCAGGCCAACCGGTTTCATCGGGCCGAACCGGAGTGTATCCCGGCCACGCCGCGCCATTTCTTCGACCGGCATGCAGCCTTCAAAATACTTTTCTTCTTCGAAGTCCCTGAGGGCGACTGTCTCGGCCGAGATGAGCGCCTCGTAGAAGCGGTAGTATTCCTCTTCAGTCATCGGACAGTTCAGATAGGCGGCTTCTCCCTTGTCATAACGTGACTTCAGGTAAACCTTGTCCATGTCTATGGAATCCTTCTCGATGATCGGCGCTGCCGCGTCGTAGAAGTACAGATCATATTCGCCAGTCAGGCTGCTGATCTGTTCGGCAAGGGAGGAAGAAGTGAGCGGACCGGTCGCGATGACCGTGATGCCCTCCGGAATCTCTGTCACTTCGCCGTTTACAACTTCCACGAGAGGGTGATTTTTGACGGTTTCCGTAACGCGCCCCGCAAAATCGTGGCGGTCGACCGCAAGGGCTCCGCCTGCAGGAACAGCGCTTGAATCCGCGGCCTGCATGATGACGGAGTCGAAGATCCGCATCTCTTCCTTGAGGACTCCCACAGCATTGGTGAGATTGTTGGCGCGGAGTGAGTTGGTGCAGACAAGTTCAGCAAACTGGCCGGTATGGTGCACCGGAGTCTGCCTTACGGGGCGCATTTCGTGCAGACGCACCCTGACGCCGCGGCTGGCGATCTGCCAGGCAGCCTCGCTGCCTGCAAGCCCCGCTCCGATTACGTTGACGACTGGTGTCATGTTGAATCGTGTCTCCTTTTACTGTTGCGGTTGTTCTTTATAATCGCATTCCACACATTGGATCTGCTTGCCCTTCTTGAGCTTTTTCTCGACCAGGAGGCTGCTGCATTTCGGACATGGCCGGGAAACCGGCTTGTCCCATGAGATGAAATCGCATTCCGGATACTGGTCGCAGCTGTAGAAGATCCGCTTCGTCTTGCTTTTGCGCTCGACGACTTCGCCCTTTTTACATTTCGGGCAGGTCACATCGATCTTCTTCAGGATCGGCTTCGTATTGCGGCAGTCAGGGAAGTTGGAGCAGGCCATGAATTTTCCGTAGCGGCCCATTTTGATGACCATCGGGGATCCGCATTTTTCGCAGTCCTCGCCGGCCGGCTCATCCTTGATGACGACTTTCTCCATCTCCTGCTCAGCTACTCTCAGCCGCTTCTCGAAATCTTTGTAGAACGAGTCGATGACCTGGACCCACTCGTTTTTCCCGTCTTCGACGCTGTCGAGGTCCTTCTCCATCTCTGCGGTGAACTCGACGTCAATGATTTCCGGGAAGAATTCACTGACGAGGGAATGAACAATCTCCCCTAGCTCCGTCGGAACGAATCGCTTGGCGTCCAGTGACACATAGCCCCGTTTCTGGATCGTATCCAGCGTCGGCGCGTACGTCGACGGCCTGCCGATTCCCAGCTCTTCCATCGTCTTCACAAGGCGCGCTTCCGAATAGCGCGGAGGCGGTTGTGTAAAGTGCTGCTTCGGGTCGATTTTAAGGCTCTTGACGATATCGCCTTTCTCAAGCGGAGGAAGCATCTTCTGCTTTACATCTTCCTTGTCATCCTCGCCCTCAACGTATACTTTCATGAACCCCTGGAATTTCACTTGGGATCCGGTGGCACGGAACACGACATCCCCTTGGCGGAGATCAGCCGTCACGGTATCCAGGACGGCCGGAGCCATCCTGCTCGCTATGAATCGCTCCCAGATAAGCTTGTAGAGCTTCATCTGATCATTTGTAAGGATCGCTTTTAGCGAGGCAGGTGTCCGGAGCACAGATGTCGGGCGGATCGCTTCATGTGCATCCTGGGCATTTTTCTGTTTGGAAGCACGCTCTCCCGGAGCCAAGTATTCCTGACCATAATCTGCAAGGATAAAATCTTCCGCTTCCTTTTTTGCGGTGTCCGATACCCGAGTTGAGTCGGTACGCATGTACGTGATGAGGCCGACGCTGCCTTCCTTGCCGACATTGATCCCTTCGTAGAGATTCTGGGCGATCATCATCGTTTTGCGCGCCCGGAAGTTCAGCTTGCGGGCAGCTTCCTGCTGGAGGGAGGAAGTCGTGAACGGAGGCGCAGGATTGCGCTTGCGCTCTTTTTTCTCCAGTTCGGCGACTTCGAAGTCACTGCCGTCCAGCTTGGCAAGAATCGCATCGACCGACCCTCGATCTGGAAGCTTGATCTTTTTCTTGCCGTCACCGTGAAATGCGGCCGTGAATTCCTTTTTCCCTTTTCCGAACAATCCGGTGATCGACCAGTACTCTTCCGGCTTGAAATTCCGGATTTCGTTTTCCCGGTCAATGATCATGCGGAGTGCAACGGATTGGACGCGTCCGGCAGATAGTCCCTTCTTTACTTTCTTCCAAAGAATAGGACTGATGTTGTAGCCGACCAGCCGGTCGAGGATGCGCCTTGCCTGCTGGGCATCGACTCGGTCTCGGTCGATCGGGCGCGGGTGTTTGAACGCCTCTTTGACGGCATCCTTGGTGATTTCATTGAACACTACACGGCATTCGGAGTTTTCATCGATGCCGAGGGAGTGAGCGAGGTGCCAGGCGATCGCTTCCCCTTCCCGGTCGGGGTCAGATGCGAGGAAGATTTTCTTGGCTTTTTTTGCTGCACTCTTCAGTTCCTGCAAAACCGGCCCTTTGCCGCGGATTGTAATGTATTTCGGTTCATAGTTGTTTTCGACATCGATGCCGGTCTGGCTTCGCGGGAGATCCCTGATGTGTCCGACAGATGCCTTTACTTTGTATTTCTTGCCTAAATATTTCTCAATCGTCTTTGCTTTCGCTGGTGACTCGACGATGACCAAATAATCTGGTGCCATTGATGTGCCTCCATTCGAGGTGAGCGACTCCTAAAGAAAGTCCTGATGGAAAATGTAAACTATCTTCTATATAATTGCAACCATTTTCAGCTTCTGCCGTTTCGTGCTTCAGGGAAAGGCAGCCATGCTTTTACTCCATATCCTGCGGCAGCCCGCCCAGAATTGTGTAGCCGTCCAGGGCTGGGGCTGCGCCCTCCAGGATTAGACGGTTTGGACCCGCGGAAAGCGGTGAATTGATCGGCCCGGGCACGGCGTGAACGTCCTTTCCGTGCTCGAGCGCATGATCGATTGTGCTCAATGTGCCGCTCGGCCGGGCAGCCTCAGTGACGATGACGATGCCGGAAAGGCCGCTGATAATGCGGTTGCGCATGGGAAACTGCCACTTCTGCGGACCTGCATACGGCGGGTATTCAGTTATAAGCAGATGGTCGCGTCCCATCACTTCATACAGTCCGCTGTTCTGCTTCGGATATCGATGGGATAGGCCGGTGCCGAGGACACCGATCGTTTTTCCGCCATGCCGGATGGCTGTCTCATGAGCCATTGCATCAGCTCCTTTTGCAAGGCCGCTGACGATGACATAATCATTGGCGACAAGAGGCGGAATAATCTTTTCCATGGCCTGGCGTGAATAGGCGGTCGCCTTCCTGGATCCGATGATGGCCGCCTTGTTGTCTGCGCGGAGCAGTGATGGATCTCCTGCGGCATATAGTACGGCAGGCGGGTCAATAAGCTGGGTGAGTGAATGGGGGTAAAGTTCGTGGGTATACAGGATGGGGGTGATCGAGCTTGCGGCATACACTTCCGTGTACGGGGGGTCCGCTCTGCGGCTCAGCTTTTTGTGGAGAAGCGCCGCCTTGTCCGTGTCAAGATCCAGCAGAAATGCAAGCTCGGCCGGCCGCATATCCGGAAGTGCCTGAAGGTCCGGGTCTGCAGCAAGCAGACGTCTGAACCTGTTCAGCGGTGCCGGAAATGTGTAATGCAGCGCAAGCAGACGGTCTTCGAACCGATCGATGATCACTACCTCCTGTCCCGGAAGCTTTCCGGAAATAGTAAAAGTGCGGCACTAATGTGCCGCACTTTCATTTTAGTGGGTTTTGCACTGTTCGTACAGACCTTTTTCCTTCAGGACACTGATCATCGTCTCACCGATGACCGATGGTGTCTCGGCAACCTTGATGCCTGCCGCTTCCATTGCTTTAATCTTCTCTGCAGCTGTTCCCTTGCCGCCGGAAATGATGGCGCCTGCGTGGCCCATGCGCTTTCCTGGAGGTGCGGTCTGGCCGCCGATAAAGCCGGTGACAGGTTTTTTCATGTTTGCCTTGACCCACTCGGCCGCTTCTTCCTCTGCAGTCCCGCCGATTTCACCGATCATGACAACCGCAAGGGTTTCAGGATCTTCATTGAATTCTTTGAGGACATCGATGAAGTTTGTTCCGTTGACCGGGTCTCCGCCGATACCGACAGCGGTCGTCTGGCCGACGCCTGCCTCGGAAAGCTGGTGGACCGCTTCATATGTCAGTGTCCCGGAACGGGAAACAACGCCGACATGGCCCTTTTTGTGGATATAGCCCGGCATGATGCCGATCTTGCATTCGTCCGCTGTAATGACACCCGGGCAGTTAGGCCCGACGAGACGGGTTTTCTTGCCTTCCATGTAACGGACAACTTTGACCATATCGAGTACCGGAATGTGTTCCGTGATGCAGATAGCCAGATCCAGCTCTGCATCGACCGCCTCGAGGATCGCGTCTGCTGCGAACGGAGCCGGCACATAGATGACGGAAACAGTTGCGCCTGTTTCCTTTACTGCGTCCTCGACTGTGTTGAAGACCGGTACGCCTTCCACTTCCGTGCCGCCTTTGCCCGGTGTTACGCCCGCCACGATTTTCGTGCCGTATTCAAGCATTTGTTTTGTATGGAAAAGGGCTGTTGAGCCCGTGATTCCCTGTACGAGTACTTTTGTATCCTTATCGACATAAATGCCCATCGTTTTCCCGCCTTTCTTAGCCTACGAGCTCGACAATTTTTTGTGCGCCGTCCGCCATGGAATCGGCAGCAGTAATGTTCAATCCGGATTCGTTCAGAAGCTTTTTGCCTGCATCCACGTTCGTACCTTCAAGACGGACGACCAGCGGCACTTCAAGTCCGAGCTGCTTCGTTGCCTGGATGACGCCTTCTGCGATGATGTCGCACTTCATGATGCCGCCGAAGATGTTGACGAAAATCCCTTTGACATTGGAGTCGGAAAGGATGATCTTGAATGCTTCGGTTACTTTTTCAGCAGTCGCGCCGCCCCCAACGTCAAGGAAGTTCGCGGGTTTGCCGCCGTAGAAGTTGATCGTGTCCATTGTGGACATAGCCAGGCCCGCACCGTTAACCATGCAGCCGATGTTGCCGTCGAGGGAAACATAGCTGAGGTCGTACTTGGACGCTTCGATTTCCTTCGGATCTTCTTCATCAAAATCACGGAGTTCAACGATATCCGCGTGACGGTAGAGCGCGTTCGAGTCGAAGTTGAACTTCGCATCGAGAGCTACGACCTGATCATCGCCTGTGACGACGAGCGGGTTGATTTCAAGGATGGATGCATCTTTGCTGATGAAAGCTTCATAGATGCCCAGGAACAGCTTCGCAGCTTTGTTGACGAGCTTCGAAGGAATGTTCATGTTGAATGCCATGCGGCGTGCCTGGAAGCCTGTAAGGCCGACAATAGGGTCGATGACTTCCTTGAAGATCTTTTCAGGTGTTTCTTCTGCCACTTCTTCGATGTCCATGCCGCCTTCTTCGGAGCCCATGAGGACGACACGGTCCGTCGCACGGTCAACGACGAGGCTGATGTAGTATTCTTTGAGGATGTCGGAGCCTTCTTCAATGTAAAGGCGCTTGACTTCTTTTCCTTCAGGGCCTGTCTGATGTGTCACCAGTACTTTGCCGAGAAGTTCTTTTGCGTATTCACGCACTTCGTCAACCGTCTTCGCGATCTTCACACCGCCTGCCTTGCCTCGGCCACCTGCGTGGATCTGAGCTTTTACGACATATACTTTGGTGTCGAGTTCCTTGGCCGCCTTGACAGCCTCTTCAGGGGAAAACGCTACGATTCCGTTTGGTACCGCGACGCCGTAGTCGCGAAGAATCTGCTTCCCTTGGTACTCATGGATATTCATCTTACATCCTCCAATCGAACTGCTGAATAGTTTCTTGCCATCCCCCATTGTAATCAACCGGTCACAGGTTGTCCATAATTGTCTTTTCTCGGACGGGAATTCCGCTGGTTCCGACATGGATTTCAGCCACCGGGGCGAAGGTCTGCCTGTGCTCCGGGCAAGGACCGTGTAACCTGAGCGCCTCCAGGTGTGCCGCGGTGCCATAGCCCGAATGGCGGTTGAAGCCGTACAAAGGAAACTTTTCGTGCAGCCTGTCCATATATGCATCCCGTTCAGTTTTGGCCAGGACCGATGCCGCTGCCACGCAGAGGCTGAGTGCATCAGCTTTCACGACAGAATGGCATGGTGCATCCGTATTAAGAGCCATTGCATCGGCGATGATCGCGTCCGGTCCCAAGGACAAGCCCTCAACCGACCTCTCCATCGAATCACGCGTGGCCCGGTAGATGTTCAGCCTGTCGATTTCCTCTGCAGGCTGGATGTGGACTGACCAGGCGACAGCATGTTTCCTGATTGCGGCGGCCAGGCATTCCCTCGCCTGCCGGCTCATCGCCTTTGAATCATCCAGGCCGGCGAGTTCCGGACAGGATGACGGAAGAATCACCGCAGCGGTCACCACCGGTCCCGCCAAAGGGCCCCTCCCCGCTTCATCGACGCCCGCGACCAGTGACTCCGGACTTTTCCTGAAGCCGTTGTCAAACTGCTCTTTTTCCAGGTGCCGCTCGAGTTCGAGCCGTTTTTTCTCCAGTTTCCTCTCATACGATGCAAGCAGTTTCTGGATGCCGGCCCGTCCATCCGACTGGAGTTCGCCGAACAGTGGGTCATCCTCTTTTGCCGTCTGCAGCCATGCTTTTACTTCATTGATAGTCATAGTGGTCATTTGGAATCAGGCCCTTTCCTTATATGTAGATTCCGGCAAGCTCTGGCCGGATAAGCCAAAAAGCTGTCCACTGCCATGCCGGGTATTCACGATGTCCCGACTCCGGGAATTTCAATAAAAAAGCAGGGGCTGTCCGAATAATGTATTTCCAGCATAAAAAGCAAACAGCAGCGGCTCTGGTCGCTTTCCGCGGGCGTTGCCGGCGCCAATGCGAAGTTTGGCGTCTGCGCTCAAAAGCGATAGCGTTGAGCGGCATTAGCCAGCCTCCTCGGACTCCGTCCTGCGGGGTCTTCGGCTAACGCTATTCCCGCAGGACAGAAAAGCCTCCTCGAACAAGCCTCGCACGAAGGAAATGCGAAGCATTTTCGAGGAGTCTCCCGACGCCACTGCTGTTTGCCATAGATACCAGAATCTAATTACTTATTGGACAGCCCCTGTTCACCGATCCTCTGAAAAATCGAATGTGAGCCTGCCGAACTGCAGGTCCCGGACGTCGCGGACGATCAGTTCGGACACACTATCATAGTCGATGGTACCGCCTTTTCCGTAGACCTTCCGACGTTCGCCGATCCGATCGAAGGCTCCAGGTATGTCGCCGTCGAGCGAACGGAAGCCAAAGCGGTCCTCAAGGCGGTCCGGATAATGTGCCTCGAGAAACTTGAGCGCATAGATCGCGAGCTCCTGCTGGGCCGTAATGGCATCCTTGATCGCCCCGGTCAGCGCCAATTTATAGCCGGCCTCGGGGTCTTCGAACTTCGGCCATAGGATCCCCGGCGTATCGAGCAGTTCCAGCTCCTTGCCAACCTTGATCCACTGCTGCGCCTTAGTGACGCCGGGTGTATTGCCGGTTCTGGCGATGTTCTTTTTGGCCAGGCGGTTGATGAGCGTCGACTTTCCGACATTCGGGATACCGACTATCATGGCCCGGATTGCTCTCGGGCGGATGCCCTTCGCCTTCATTCGGTCCCACTTCTCCTTCAGGATCTGCTGAGCAGCCTTTGTCACCTGCTGAAGTCCTTTGCCGTCGAGAGAGTTGATCGCCACCGCTTCGATCCCGTCTTCGCGGAACTTTTCCAGCCAGCGGGCGGTTTCCGCTTCATCGGCCATGTCTTTCTTGTTAAGGATGACGAGCCGGGGTTTCCGGCTGATGATGTCATCGATCATCGGGTTTCTGGAAGATTGCGGCAGTCGTGCATCGATCAGTTCAAAGACGATATCAACCATCTTCAGCTGCTCGGTGACTTCCCTCCGCGCCTTTGCCATATGTCCCGGGAACCACTGTATTGTCATAATTTTACCTCCGTCACTTGACGAACCCGATATCTTCCATCGGCCAGAAAATCAGATTTGTGCTGCCGATGATTTCATCGAACGGGATGACGCCGATATGGCGGGAGTCTTTGCTGAACCGCCGATTATCCCCCATAACGAATACATGGCCTTCTGGGACAGTTTCTCGCTGAATTTTATCCTCAAGCGTAAAGTCTTCGGTCAGCGTCCCGTCGGTGACAGCTTCCTTGTATTCACCGAGATAGGGCTCTTCAAAAGCCTCCCCGTTAATATAGAGCTGGTCGTCCCGGTACTCGATCTGGTCGCCCGGTAGCCCGATCACCCGCTTGATGTAATCTTTCTGTTCCGGTGCATGGAAGACAACGATGTCAAACCGCTCCGGCTCACCGATTGTGTAGCCGATTTTGTTGACGATCATCTTATCGCCGTCCTCGAGTGTCGGCATCATCGACTCCCCGTCCACCACAATAGGCGTAAAAAGGAAATACCGGATGATGGCAGCCAGCCCGAACGCGATGAGGAGGACTTTCGTCCATTCCCACAGTTCATTTTTCTTTTTTTCTTCTGTCATCCCGTTGGCCTCCCTGTTCAATCTCTTTCCATTATAGAGTGTATGACAAACGGAGGCAAAAAGAAAAGGAGCCGTCGGAACGGCTCCTTTCGATGTCGTTTATCGGATTTCTTTGATGCGGGCAGCTTTTCCGCGAAGGTTGCGGAGGTAGTACAGCTTCGCACGACGGACTTTACCGCGGCGAGTCACTTCAAGGTTCGCGATTTTAGGCGTGTGCACAGGGAACGTACGCTCAACTCCTACACCGTAGGAAATCTTGCGGACTGTGAATGTCTCGCTGATGCCGCCGCCGCGACGCTTGATGACAACCCCTTCGTATACCTGGATCCGCTCACGCGTACCCTCGACGACTTTTACGTGTACACGTACCGTGTCGCCCGGGCGGAAAGCCGGAAGGTCTGTACGAAGTTGTTCCTTCGTGATTTCTGCAATCAATTGTTGCATGTTTTTCCTCTCCTTACTACAGATGCTCTTGCAGTTAAAGCTGTTGCAGCGGAACATCGTAATCGAGCGCTTCACATGGAAGCACGGGTTAAATCATACCATAGGCACGGGGTTCAGGCAAGTCCCGGACTCACTCTTCTTTACTCCATCCGAGCTTCCTGAGTATTTCCTTCTGTGATGCGGTGAGCTCGGCTGCTCCGAGCAGATCCGGCCTCCGCTCAAGCGTACGCATGAGCGACTGTTCCTCGCGCCAGCGATCGATTTCCGCATGGTTGCCGGACAAAAGGACATCCGGCACTTTCATCCCGCGGAAGTCTGCAGGGCGCGTGTAATGAGGGTGCTCGAGAAAACCCGTAGAGAACGAATCAAGCGCGGGGGATTCTGCGTTGCCGAGAACTCCAGGCAGAAGTCGGACCACACTGTCGATGACGGTCATGGCCGCAAGCTCACCGCCGGTCAGGACAAAGTCCCCGATCGAGATTTCATCCGTGATAAGGTGTTCGCGAATGCGCTCGTCATAGCCTTCGTAATGACCGCACAGGAAGATAAGATCCTCTTCCTGCGCAAGTTCCTCGGCCTTTTTCTGGGTGAACCGTTCTCCCTGCGGGCACATGAGGATAATCCTCGGAGAGCGGCCTTCAGAAAGGTTTTCGACGGCGCGGAACAGGGGCTCCGGCTTCAGTACCATGCCGGCCCCTCCACCGTATGGATAGTCATCAACTTTATGATGCTTGTCCTTGGCGAAATCGCGGAAGTCCCGGACTGTGAGGCTGACAGCGCCGTTTTCCTGTGCCCGCTTTAGGATGGAGGCATTGAATACGCCGCTGAACATTTCCGGGAAGATGGAAAGGACCGAAATCTTCATCAGGACAGCAGTCCTTCGATCGGATCGATGACGATCCGCCCGTTTTCGGGATCGACTTCCAGGACGACATCCCCGATATATGGAATGTAGTGCATTTTCCCTTCAGCCGGTTTGACCGCCCAGACGTCATTTGCGCCTGTCTCCAGCACTTCTGTCACTTTTCCGATTTCCCGGCCTTCCTGGTCAACCACCGTACATCCGATGATTTCATGGTGATAGAACTCGCCTTCTTCCAGTTCTCCGAGGTTATCACCGGACACCTTCAGGATGCCGTCGCGATATTTTTCCACGTCATTGATGTTTGGGTGGCCTTCGAACGTGAGGAGATCGAAGTTCTTATGGACCCGGTGGGAGGCCACGGTCAGCATGACCGGATCTTTCGCTCCAGGCATGAAGAGGCCGAGACGCGCCCCCGTGGCATAGCGCTCTTCCGGGAAATCCGTACGGGACATGACGCGCACCTCGCCCCGGATGCCATGCGTATTGACGATTTTTCCGACATTGTACCAGTTCATCCATCGTCCTCCTTCATCTGTTTCGGGGTATGAAAAAGGAAGGAACCTGTTTCGTCCCTTCCTTAATCCATGATGTCGACGCGGACCCGTTTGCGGCCTGCGCTTTCAGCTGAGTTTACTACAGTGCGGATCGCGGTTGCGACCCGGCCCTGTTTGCCGATCACTTTCCCCATGTCTTCCGGGTGGACGGACAGCGAGCAGACTAATCTGCCCTGCCGTTCTTCCACGCCGATCCGGAGTTCATCCGGATGGTCAACGAGCGGTTTGACGATCGTTTCAATCAGCTTTTTCATCATGTCGCCTCCGTCAACTTATTTTGCGGCTTTGGCGTTATGGAATTTCTCCATGATGCCCTGCGTAGCGAGCAGGTTGCGCACTGTGTCAGACGGTTTCGCACCGTTCTGGAGCCATTTAAGTGCAAGCTCTTCGTTGATCTTGAGCTCAGCCGGCGTCGTGAGCGGGTTGTATGTGCCGATCGTTTCGATCTGACGGCCGTCACGAGGGGAACGGGAATCTGCTACTACGATACGATAGAAAGGCGTCTTTTTTGCGCCCATACGCTTAAGTCGAATTTTAACTGCCATGGTTAGCACCTCCGAATAGTTTCACACAAGATAGTATATTACCAAGTCATTATTGCTTTGTAAAGTGTTTTTTCTTAACACCTTAATTAAGGCTGATTTTCGCTCCTGGCCCTCGCTTACCGCGGGCGTTGCCTTAGCCTCCTCGAGCTGCGCTCTGCGGGGTCTTCGGCTAACGCTTTTCCCGCAGGTGTCTCGTGCCATACGCTTCAATCAGTTATAGCAAGTTTTCCAATGAATACTCAGGCTGGATTGCCGCCTGTCGCTACTTACTTGAACAGTGAATCAAGTCCGGGCATTTTCATTTTCCGTTTGCCTTTGCCCTGCTGCATGTTCGACATCTGTTTCATCATCTTCTTCATCTCATCGAACTGTTTGAGCAGGCGGTTCACTTCCTGGATGGATGTGCCGGAGCCGCGGGCGATGCGCTTTTTCCGACTGGAGTTGATGATTTCGGGCTTCGACTTTTCCGCAATTGTCATCGATTTGATAACCGCTTCAACACGGTCCATCTGCTTTTCGTCGACCTTCACATTGTCGATGCCCTTGATCTTGCCTGCGCCGGGAAGCATCTTGAGGATCTCGTCAAGAGGCCCCATCTTCTTCACCTGTTCCAGCTGTTCGAGGAAGTCATCAAATGTGAACGACTGGTCACGGAACTTCTGCTCCAGTTCCTTCGCCTTTTCTTCGTCGACATTGGTCTGTGCTTTCTCGATGAGCGACATGACGTCACCCATCCCGAGAATCCGGGAGGCCATGCGCTCAGGATGGAACGGTTCGAGCGCATCAAGCTTTTCGCCCATCCCGGCAAACTTGATCGGCTTGCCGGTAACGGAACGGATCGAGAGCGCCGCCCCGCCGCGGGTGTCGCCGTCGAGCTTCGTCAGGACGACTCCCGTTACGCCGACCTGCTGGTCAAACGTTTCCGCCACATTCGCGGCGACCTGGCCGGTCATCGCGTCAACGACAAGGTAGACTTCATCAGGCTTCACCGCATCATGGATATTGCGGAGTTCCTGCATGAGGTCTTCGTCGATCTGCAGACGGCCCGCTGTGTCGATGAAGACGACATCGTTATGATCTTCCTTCGCCTTGGCAACCGCCTGCTTTGCGATATCGACCGGGTCAGCCTCTGTGCCGAGTTGGAATACCGGCATGCCGAGCTGCTTGCCGATTGTCTCCAGCTGCTGGATTGCTGCAGGACGGTAAACGTCAGCTGCAGCAAGAAGCGGTTTCCGGTTGTATTTCTTGCGGATGAGGTTCGCCAGCTTGCCGGTTGTTGTCGTTTTCCCGGCACCCTGCAGGCCGACCATCATGATGACGGTCGGCGGTTTTTTCGCGAAAGTGATTGCTTCCGTCTCGCCGCCCATCAGCTCAGCCAGTTCGTCCCTTACAATTTTGACGACTTGCTGGCCGGGCGTGAGGCTTTGCATCACATCCGAACCTACGGCGCGCTCGCTCACCTTCTTGACGAATTCCTTGACGACCTTGAGGTTGACGTCTGCCTCGATCAGCGCGAAGCGGACTTCACGCATCATTTCTTTGACGTCGGCTTCGGTCACTTTCCCCTTGCCTTTGATTTTCTGAAGCGTTTGCTGAAGGCGCTCGCCCAATCCTTCAAATGCCATCGATTGCCCGCCTCCTATCAGTCGAATTCTTTTAGTTCATGCAGTCGCCGGATCAGATCACCGGCATCCGCCCCGCCGCGCCCGATATCCGCGGCAAGTGCGTCGACGGCTTCCCGCCGTTTCCGGAACTTGCCGAAAAGCTGGAGCTTTTCCTCGTACTCTTCAAGCATAGCCTCTGTGCGGCGGATATTGTCATAGACCGCCTGGCGGGAGATATCGTACTGTTCGGCTATTTCCCCCAGGGACAGGTCATTCAGGTAATACAGGTCCATGTAGCTCCGTTGCTTCTCAGTCAGGAGTGCCTGATAGAAGTCAAACAGGAAGTTCATCCGGGTCGTTTTTTCAAGCAGCACACAAACCCCTCCTTCCCGTCTCCATCAAAAGCATTTTATACAGGGAAGAACACACTGTCAAGTAAATCCCCTTGTCTTTCAATCTTCGCCTTTTTCCTGTCCGAGGATCTCCGCCTCTTGCTCAAGCCCTTCGGCGAAGAGGCCGTATACATACCGTTCCGCATCAAACGGCTGCAGGTCTTCCATGCCTTCCCCCAGGCCGACGAATTTCACAGGAATCCCGAGTTTGTTGCGGATCGCCAGTACGATGCCGCCTTTTGCCGTTCCGTCCAGCTTGGTCAGGACAATGCCCGTCACGTTTGTCGCTTCCTTGAACGTTTCTGCCTGGATGAGGGCGTTCTGGCCTGTGGTCGCGTCAAGAGCCAGGAGTGTTTCATGCGGTGCATCCGGCAGCTCACGGCCGATCACCCGGTGCACCTTTTCCAGCTCATTCATCAGGTTCACTTTGTTCTGGAGACGTCCTGCCGTGTCACAGATCAGGACATCCACTTTGCGGTTTTTCGCCGCCCGGACGGCATCATACATGACCGCGGCCGGGTCTGAGTTCTCCGCCTGGCGGATCACTTCCGCTCCGACCCGGTCCCCCCATACCTGGAGCTGATCGATCGCACCGGCACGGAATGTATCCCCCGCAGCCAGCATGACCGACTTGCCTTCACTGATGAACCGGTGGGCGAGCTTGCCGATGGTCGTCGTCTTTCCGACGCCGTTCACGCCGACGAACAAAATGACCGTCGGACCTTCCTCCTGCATGTTGAGGCTGCCTTCGCCGTCCTCACCCTTGCGGTAAATGTCAACCAGCTTCTCGGAGATGGCGGTCTGGATACCTTCCGTATCCTTGACGTTTCTGCGCTGCACTTCGAAGCGAAGATCATCCATCAGTTCCATAACCGTTTCAAATCCGACATCCGCCTGAAGAAGGAGTTCTTCCAGCTCCTCGAAAAAGTCCTCATCCACTTTCCGGTAACGGGCCACCAGGTCATTCACTTTCGAAGTAAACGATGTTCTCGTCTTTTCCAGCCCGTCTTTGTACTTTTCCGTCGTTTCATCCGGCTTACCGGAAATCTTTTCCTTCAGCTTTTTGAAGAAACTCATGTTCCCGCTCCTTTCGGGCCCGATCCTACTGTCGGTACGGGCTCCTCATATTCCACTTCGCTCTCTGTCAGCCTGACAGAGACCGGCTTCGATATGCCGGATTCCTGCATGGTGATGCCGTAAAGAACATCTGCACCTTCCATCGTTCCTTTTCGGTGGGTGATGACAATGAACTGTGTCTCGTTGCTGAATTTCTTGAGGTAATCACTGTAGCGGAGTACATTGGCCTCGTCCAGCGCAGCCTCGACCTCATCCAATACGCAGAATGGAACAGGACGGACTTTCAGGATGGCGAAAAGCAGAGCGATCGCGGTCAATGCGCGCTCCCCTCCCGAAAGCAGGCTCAGGTTCTGCAGCTTCTTGCCAGGCGGACAAGCGACTATATCAACACCAGTCCGGAGCATGTCTTCCGGATCGGTAAGAACAAGCTCCGTTTTGCCCCCGCCGAATAGTTCTTTAAAAACGACGCCGAACTGTCGGCTTACAGCATGGAATGTGCTGCTGAAACGCTCCGTCACTTCGGTGTCCATCTCATCGATCGCGCTCTCAAGCGTATCCTTTGCCTCAAGCAGGTCATTGCGCTGCTCCGTAAGGAATGCATGCCGCTCCGAGACCGCTTCGAATTCCCCGATTGATGCAGTGTTGACCGGTCCAAGCTCTTCGATCGACTGTTTCAGAAGCCGCACTTTCTTCCGGGCTTCCTCCGGACCGGTCTGGTCAGGGAACGGAATTCCGCCTTCAGGAAGCTCGGCGATCCCGTAATCATCTTCAAGTGCATTCCGGAGTGATTCAAGCTCATAGGTTATCCTGCCTGCCCGAAGTTCGGCCTCCCGCACTGCAGCCGAATGGCCCGACCTTGTTTCGGCCGCGCGCCGGAACCTGGCTTCGGCAGATGCGATGGATTGCTGAAGCGATTCGCGGCGTTCCAGCGCAGACGCGAGCTCATTTTCCAGAGCTTCTTTTCTCGCTTTCCACTCCTGCAGCTCCTTCTCGGCTTCTTCAGGACCTGCACCAGCATCACCGCCCGCCGTCCATTCCATCTCTTCGCGGAGCCGCTCGGCCCTCTGTAGGCGGCCGGCAAGCTCTTCTTCCACGGATTCAGCGGCCGCTTCGGCCTGGGCCAGCTGTTCCGCCAGTACGGCGGCGTTCTGCCGGAGTTCACCAAGCCGGTTGTTCATGCGGTCCCGCTCGGTGCGTCCCTGCTCGTAAAGGCCGGTCAGCTCTTTAATTTCCATCGATGTCCGGCTGAGTTCATTTTTAAGCTCAGCCTGTTGCTCTTCAGCTTCCCTGATCCGCTCGCGGATGCCTGAAGCCAGAACCGAAGTCCCTGATTCCTCATCTCCAAAAATGGCGAGGCGGTCAGCCAATCGGCGTTCTGCCGCTTTCAGCTCGGCGGTTCTGCCCACCAGTGCGACTTCCGTCTCCGACAGCATCTCACGCTGTTCACGAACCTGTTCAAGAGCCGCCGATTCATCGGCCAGGCGCTGCTTCAGGGAAGTTATGGCCTGTTCGGCATTGCCGATTGATTTATCGAGCCTGGCAGCATCTTCCGTCACTTGCTCAAGCTCGGCCTTTCGCATGAAAATCGGATTGCCGCGGTCCGATCCGCCTCCGGTCATCGATCCGCCGGGGTTTACCACGTCTCCATCAAGCGTCACGATCCGGTATCGGTGGCCGGTCATCCGTGCGATTTCATTTGCCCCTTTCAGGGTGCGTGAGATGAGGACATTGCCAAGCAGATTCTGCACGATCGGCATATATTTTTCATCTGCCGTGACAACTGAATCCCCCGTACCTGCAAAGTCCTTGTGTGAAGATGCCTGCGTCAGAGTGGAAGCATCCACCCTGCGGGGCTTCATCACCGCAAGCGGCAGGAATGTAGCGCGGCCCTTGCGGCTTTCCTTCAGGTAGCCGATTGCATGGCGGGCATCAGCCTCCGTGACAGTCACGATATTCTGAGCCGCGGCTCCAAGTGCGGTCTCCGCGGCCTTGGAAAATTCCTTTTTGACATGGACAAGAGAGGCAACCGCCCCTTCGATACCGGATAGGCGTTTTTTTTCGGCAGCGCGCAGCACTTCACGGACACCTGTATGGAAACCGGCGAATTCCGCCTCCATCGCAACCAGGGCCTCCCGCCGCCCCTTTAGTTTCTCGAGGAGGTTGTAGGCCTTGTACAGCTGTTCCTGTTTATCATTGAGTTCGGAAGAGATACGCTCCCTGGCGGATGCCTGCTCCGATTCCTCATTTCTGACGGCAGACAGCCGTTTTTTCAAGTCTTCCAGTTCGGCTTCCGCCTTTTTCAGGTTGGCAGAGGCCGTTTCCCATTCGGCACGGGCCTCTCCTGCCCGTGTCCGGTTGCGTTCGGCAGATTCGGCCTGAAAGGCCAGCTGCTGCTCCAGATGCTTAAGTTCATTCTTTACTGCCGCCTCGCTGTTCAGAAGCTCGATATAAGCCGATTTCAGCTCTTCAATCCGGCTGGCGGTCTCATCAAGCGGACGGTCCATAATGTCCTGGAGACGACGGATTTCTGACCGGGCTTCCTTCAGGGCTGTTTTCCTTCCTGAGGCGTCGTGCACAGCCTGCTTTTTCCTCAATCTGAGCCTGTCCGTCGCCTGTTCCGTTTCGGTCAGGTCTTCCCGCAGCCTTTCCAGCTGGCGCTCAGCGTTGGTTTTCCTCTCCGAAAGCACTTGTCTGCGGCCTTCCCACTTCTCGACATTCACCCCTGCATCCGCAAGGTCTGTGTGCAGGCCGTCCAGCTTCTCCGCAAGCTTTTCCGCTTCCCCGCGAAGCCGGCCGAGTTCGGCTTCATGCCGCCCGGCTTCTTCTGTGGCTGCCTGTTCCAGTCCGGCAGCCTTCTCCAGGCCTTGGCGGACTTCCTCAAGCTGATCTTCATTGTTCCTTATGTCATGCGCAAGCAGGGCCGTGCCGATCTCATTTAGCTCCCCTGACATCGCCAGATAATCTTTTGCTGCCGATGCCTGGATCCTGAGCGGGCCAAGGCGCCCATCAAGCTCATGGAGGATATCCAGTACCCGGTTCAGGTTGTCCGCTGTCTCGAACAGCTTATGCTCTGCTTTCCGGCGGCGCTGCTTGTACTTGAGAACGCCCGCCGCTTCTTCGAAGATCGCCCGGCGGTCTTCCGGCTTGCTGTTCAGGATCTCATCGACCCTCCCCTGTGAAATAACAGAGAACGCTTCCTTGCCGAGGCCGGAATCCATGAACAGATCGACGATGTCCCGGAGACGGCAATCCTGCCGGTTAATCTGGTATTCACTGTCGCCTGAGCGGAATACGCGCCGGGTAATGCTGATTTCGCTGAAATCGAGAGCAACACGCCCATCCGAGTTGTCGAGGACCAGGGTCACCTCTGCAAAGTTCAGTGCCTTTCTGGAGTCACTCCCGGAAAAGATGACGTCCTCCATTTTGCCGCCGCGGAGTGTTTTGGCCGACTGTTCGCCAAGCACCCATCGGATGGCGTCTGTGATATTGCTTTTTCCGCTTCCGTTCGGTCCGACAACTGCGGTCACTCCCGGCACAAAGTCCAATCCGATTCGCTCGCCGAACGACTTGAACCCCATGATTTCGAGCCGCTTCAGATACAAATCATTCCGCCTGCCCTTCGGTTTTCCTCAGCTCGCTGATGGCGTGGCGGGCAGCCAGCTGTTCCGCCTCTTTTTTCGACTTGCCTTCACCGCGCCCCAGTTCCTCGCCGCTGATTGTGACGGCCGAAACGAAGATGCGGTCATGCGCAGGCCCTTTCTCGTCGACAATCTGGTATTGGAGCTGTCCGCTGGATGATTGCTGCACCATTTCCTGGAGCTGGCTTTTATAATCCATCACATGGGAAAAAGCACCGACCTCCACTTTCGGGAAGACGATCCGTTCGAGAAATTCGACGACTTTGTCGAATCCATTATCGAGATAAAGCGCGCCGACAAAGGCTTCGAACACATCGGCCAGAAGCGACGGACGTGTCCTGCCGCCTGTCTGCTCTTCGCCTTTTCCGAGCAGAACATAGCGGCCGAAGCCCAGCTCGTCCGCAAATTGGACGAGAGAAGGTTCGCAGACAATCGCTGCGCGGAGCTTGGTCAGTTCGCCTTCGCTCATGGATGGATAGGTTTCAAATAAAAAACGGGATACGGACAGTTCCAGGACGGCATCCCCCAGGAATTCAAGCCGTTCATTGTCATCATGGATCCTTCTGCGATGCTCGTTCACATAGGAGGAATGTGTAAACGCGCGGTACAGAAGAGTCGGGTCACTGAATGTGAAGCCGATCGTTTCCTCGAAATCGGCAAATCGCTTATGGACAGATTCCGGGTAGGAACCTTTCTTATGGTGTCGCTCTTTTTTGTTCATAGTCATCAGATCTGCCTTTCCGTTATGGATAAGATATATGCTAAGTTTACCCCTTTCTGCAGGGTAACGCAAAATGGCAAAAGAGGCTGGCGGCCGCCCGTCCCCGGACTGCCCGCCTGCCTCTTCAAAACCGATCATGCGGTCTTTTCTTCGATATAAGAGACTGCGTCACCGACAGTCCCGATTTTTTCAGCATCTTCATCGGAGATCTCAAGATCGAATTCATCCTCAAGCTCCATAACGAGTTCAACGACGTCAAGGGAATCCGCACCGAGGTCCTCACGGAAGGATGCTTCAGGTTTCACTTCGCTTTCATCGACGCCGAGGCGGTCGACGATCACCTTTGTCACACGTTCCAGTACAGTTGCCAATATGTTCACCTCCTCTCGCGGGGGAGTCCGTTTACCGGTCCGCGTCGTGCTTTTCCGGCCACTCAATCAGTATGACAGGCGACCGGCCCGGGGACAAGGGGTTACATGACCATACCGCCATCCACATGCAGAGTCTGCCCCGTGATGTAGGCGGAATCCTCCGAAGCAAGGAAGACAACGGCACGCGCCACATGATCAGGGTCTCCAAGTTTGCCGAGTGGAATCTGGCCGAGCATGCCTTCTTTTACTTCGGCAGGCAATTTGTCCGTCATGTCCGTTGTGATAAACCCGGGCGCAACCGCGTTGACCCGGATGCCTCTCGCGGAAAGTTCCTTGGCCGCCGTCTTGGTCAGGCCGATGACGCCCGCTTTTGCGGCAACGTAGTTGGCCTGTCCCGCATTTCCGGCGACTCCGACGACGGATGCCAGATTGACGATCGTGCCGGACCTTTTTTTCATCATCGGCCTCGCGACAGCCTTTGTGCAAAGGAAGACACCTTTCAAGTTGGTCGACAGCACATCGTCCCATTCCTCTTCCTTCATGCGCATCAGGAGATTGTCCCTCGTAATGCCGGCATTGTTGACGAGGATGTCGACAGAACCGAATCGTTCCACCGTGCCGTCGACCAGCTGCTTGACGTCTTCCGCACTGCTTACCGAAGCGCGGATGGCAATTGCCTCCCCGCCTGCCTGCTCGATCATCCGGACCGTCTCAGCGGCCTTGTCTTCGCTGCCCGCGTAGTTCACGGTGACCTTCGCACCCTCTTTAGCAAGAGCGATGGCGATTGCACGGCCGATACCGCGGGAAGCGCCCGTCACAATTGCCGATTTGCCGGTGAGTTTACCCATTTAAGACCATCCTTTCGCCGTCTCGACGGCCTTGTTCAGTGAATCCATGTCTTCAACTCTGAGGACCTTCGCCGAACGGTCGATTTTCCGGATCAGGCCGGAAAGCACACCGCCAGGGCCGCACTCGATAAAGAGGGTAACGCCAAGGCTCAGCATGTTACGGACGGATTCCTCCCAGCGTACGGGTGAATACAATTGCTCAACGAGCATCTTTTTGATGTTCTCCGGATCCCGGACTGGTTCTGCGGTGACATTCGCAATGACCGGGAAGTCCGCATCCGCGAAACCGACTGAATCCAGCTGTGCCTGCAATTTTTGTGCGGCAGGCTTCATGAGTGAAGAGTGGAATGGACCGCTGACATCCAGCGGTATCGCCCGCTTGGCGCCTGCAGCTTTCGCCGACTCGCAAGCCAGTTCGACGCCGCGCTTGCTGCCGGAGATGACAATCTGGCCGGGGCAGTTCAAGTTTGCCGGCTGCACCGGATGCCCTTCTTCTGTCACATCATCCGTCACGCGCTTGAGCTCTTCAGCGCCAAGTCCCAGGATGGCGGCCATAGACCCTTCACCGGCCGGAACGGCTTCGTTCATGTACAAGCCTCTCCGGTGGACCGTCTCCACCGCATCTCCGAATGAAAGGACCCCGGCAGAGACAAGGGCCGTATATTCACCAAGGCTGTGCCCGGCGGAAAAGTCCGGGCGGATGCCCGCTTCTTTGAGAGCAGCATCAATCACTGCACCCGCAGTCAGAAGCGCAGGCTGCGCATGATAGGTGAGTGTCAGCTCTTCCTGAGGGCCTTCCTGCATGAGGCTGCTCAGGCCGATTCCGAGGCGGCTGTCCGCTTCTTTACCGAAGTTCTTGTACCCGGCGTCTTCGCTGATGAATTCCGAGGCCATGCCGACTTTCTGCGAACCTTGGCCGGGAAAGACAAATGCAATCTTACCCATGTTCCCCCATCCTTCCGATCGTCTCCCCGATCCGCTCCGTCACGCCGTGGCCGGCCATGGTCCTGGCCTGGCGGATGGCGTTCATGACGGCATTTGCATTCGAGGAGCCGTGTGCCTTGATCAGCGGCGCTTTCAGGCCGAAAAGGCCTGCGCCGCCGTACTCTGTATAATCCATCTTCTTTTTCAGGTCTCTGAGTCCGTCCTTGACGAGCAGGCCCGCGATCTTCCCTTTCCCGCTGGACATAAAGGCGTCTTTAATCATGGACATAAGCCCCTGGGCGGTCCCTTCGATGGTCTTCAGCACCATATTGCCGGTGAAGCCATCGGTTACGACAACATCAGCAACACCATTCAGCAGGTCCCTCGCTTCAACATTCCCCACAAAGTTGACCGGGGAAGCCGCTATCAGCCCGTAAGCCTCTTTCGTCAATTCGTTTCCTTTGTTTTCCTCGGTCCCGATATTGAGCAGTCCGACCCGGGGATTTTGGATGCCCCTGACCTGTTCCGCATAAATGCTTCCCATGATCGCATACTGTGCCAGATGCTGGGGCTTTGCATCCGCATTCGCCCCCATGTCGAGCATGACAAACCCGTTGCCGTCAAGTGTAGGAAGAGTTGGTGCCAACGCCGGCCGATCGACTCCATCCAGGCGGCCGACAACGAATAGGCCCGCAGCCATGAGTGCACCCGTATTGCCTGCGCTGACGCCGGCATCGGCCTCACCGTCGCGGACGGCCTGCGCCATACGGACCATGGAAGAATCCTTTTTCCGCCGGACGGCGCGGACAGGTTCGTCTTCACCTTCAATTTTTTCTGTGCAATGAATCATCTCAAGCCGTTCATGCGTCCCGATTATCGGCTCCATGCGGCTGGAGTCTCCGTACAGTTTTATCCGGATGTCCGGAAATGCCTCCAGTGCAAGCCGCACGCCTTCGACAACCGCCTGAGGGGCATGGTCGCCCCCCATACCGTCTACTGCTATGATCATGAATGTCCCTCTTTTCCGCTCTCGTGGGTCCGGTACATTTCAAACGTTCCGGTGAAAACAGGCTCGTCACCTACCGTGGAAATGACTTCGACGACCGTTCTGCGGGGCCGGTCACCAGGCCGGACCGCCGCTTTGGCAATAACCCGCTCTCCCGCCCTCACCGGTTTGATGAAGTTCAGAGATGATTGGGCAGTGAGCGCCAGTTCGTCATCGATAACCGCCACAGCCAGGGAATTGGCCTGAGCGAACAGGTGATGGCCCCTCGCGATACCGTTGCGCTGGAACACATGATCTTTGGTGACGTCAAACACTGACACCGCACGCTTGTCCAATTCGATATCGATGATGTCCCCGATCACCTCATCAATCGGCAGCGACTTCACATCATCGAGCGACCGGACCGCCACATCCTTCAGGCGCTCCCTAAGTTCGGGAATTCCCTTTTCCATCCGGTCGAGCCGGATGGTCTGGACACTGACGCCGAAATGTTCGGCAAGATCTCCGTCCGTGAGCAGCGGGTTCTCCTCCAGCAATGATGACAGGCGGGCCTGGCGCTCTCGTTTCTGTAATTTCATGTTTTCACCACCGGATTTAGCACTTGGTACTAATATGAGTATATAAAACAGCTAGGGCAGATTGCAACCATGCTTGTGAAGTTTGCCCCGCCGGCTGACGAAAAAAATCCGGCGGACGGATTCGATTCAGTCGATCCGTTCGTCGGACAGTACACCGGACTGCTCAATCACCGTCCGGAGAGTTTCGTATTCAGGGCCGTTCCAGAACGCCTCCGAAGCAATCAGCCGTTCGGCATCACGGCGTGCAGTTTCCAGCGCACGATAGTCATGAACGGGGTCCGCCACCTTAAAGTCCGGCATGCCGCTCTGTCGCTTCCCGAAGAAATCTCCGGGGCCCCGAAGCTCCAGGTCCTTTTCCGCAAGACGGAAACCGTCGGTCGTTTCTGTCATCGACTGCATCCGCTCTTTGCCGATTTCCGTCTTCGGATCGGCGAGGAGCACACAATAAGATTTGTGGGCACCCCGGCCGACACGCCCTCTTAACTGGTGAAGCTGCGCAAGGCCGAAACGTTCGGCATCGGAGATGACCATGAAGGTAGCGTTCGGGACGTTCACGCCGACTTCGACGACCGTCGTGGAGACGAGCGCATGAAGGCCGCCTTCGGAGAATTCGCGCATGACCGCTTCCTTGTCATCCGGGTGCAGGCGCCCATGCATGAGGCCGACATTGAACCTGCCGCCAAAGTACTGGCGGATCTGTTCGTACATGTCGACCGCATTCTGGACGTCCAGCTTGTCAGACTCTTCAATCAGCGGGCAGATGACGTATGCCTGGCGGCCCTCCTGCAGTTCCCTGCCCATCCGTTTCAGAACAGCGGGGAGCGCCTCGCGTTTTGTCCAGTAGGTTTCGATGGGCTGGCGGCCGGCAGGCATCTCATCGAGGATGGAGACATCCATTTCGCCGAACGCCGTGATCGCAAGCGTCCTTGGAATCGGTGTCGCCGTCATAAACAGGACATCCGGGTCTCCGCCCTTTTCCTTAAGGATGCGGCGCTGCTGCACGCCAAAGCGGTGCTGCTCATCAGTGATGACAAGCCCGAGCTTCTTGAAATTGACGTCAGGCTGGATCAGTGCATGTGTGCCGATGACGAGGTCAATTTCGCCTTCCGCGAGCTTCTCTAGGATGATGCGGCGCGCTTTCGCCTTGGTGGAACCCGAAAGCAGTGCGATCCGGACACCAAAGGGTTCCAGCCAATCGGCCAGAGTCTGCGCATGCTGTTCAGCAAGAATCTCGGTCGGCGCCATGAGCGCCCCCTGGGCACCGGCTGTGATGGCCGCGTATAGCGCGATCGCTGCCACAGCCGTCTTGCCCGATCCTACATCTCCCTGAAGAAGCCGGTTCATCCGCACCGGCTCTTTCAGCTCTGCGCACAATTCATTGACGACCCGCTTTTGTGCGCCAGTGAGCTCGAACGGCAGGGAATCGATAAACACCTTTAACCGGTCGAGGTCATAATGGAGTTCAGTCCCCTTGCCCGCTTCCTTCCTGACTTTCTTGATCGCCTGCATCTTCAGCTGGTAGCCGAGGAATTCTTCGTACACAAACCGCCGGCGTGCGTGCTTCACATGTTCTGCATCGCGCGGGAAATGCATGCCTTCCAGCGCTTCTGCAATACCGGGCAGTTTGTACTGTTCGAGAAGTTCAGCCGGCATCGGATCCGGCAGCTCGCCGCTCACCGCATCGAGGGCGGCCCGGATGTAGCGGCGGATCGTTTTCTGATGCATGCCGCCCTTCAGGCTGTAGACCGGCTCGAAATCCTCGCCGGTCTGCTTGGGCCCCTCCTTGAACGAACTCACGTTAATGGTCTGCCGTCCGCGATCCCATTTGCCGGTCACGGTTACCGTCATGCCGGGTGTAAGGCGATGCTTAAGGTAATGCTGATTGAAGAAAACCGCTTTTACGAGATGATGTCCCGCAAGAAGGCGGATCTGGAGCCTCGATCTGTTTTTTCCGGAAAAGAAAACGGAAGGCTCGCTTTCGACCCTTCCTTCAATCGTCACCCGTTCTTCATGGGGCGTTTCCGCTAAATCCTTGAGACGGTTATCCTCATGGCGGTAAGGGAACATCATGACGAGGTCACCAACCGTCCGGACACCGAGATTCTCAAGGGATTTCGCGGCTTCTTTTCCAATGCCTTTCAAAGAATTGACAGGCTCAGTCAACCACACTTTCTTCAGCCTTCTTTCCGAAGATCTCCGCTTCCAGGCGCTTGCCCGTCGGTGTCGCGGCAAGGCCTCCTTTTGCCGTTTCGCGCAGCGCGGACGGCATCGACTGGCCGATCCGGTGCATGGCCGCGATCACTTCATCGGTAGGAATGACGCTGGTGACGCCGGCGAGAGCCATATCGGCGCCGACAAGCGCTTTTGCGGCGCCCATGGCGTTCCGCTTCACGCAAGGGACCTCCACGAGGCCGGCTACAGGATCGCACACAAGTCCGAGCATATTCTTCATCACGATGGAGAACGCTTCGGCACTTTGCTGAGGCGTGCCGCCCGCCATCTCCACGATCGCAGCGGCGGCCATGGAAGCGGCAGAACCTGTCTCGGCCTGGCAGCCGCCGGCGGCCCCGGAGATTGATGCGTTGTTCGCCACGACGAATCCAAATGCCCCTGATGTGAACAGGAAGTTGATCATCTGCTCGCGGGTAGGGTTCAGCTTGTCCTTAACGGCAAACAGCGTGCCCGGAACGATTCCGGCAGCACCGGCCGTAGGCGTTGCACAGATCATGCCCATTGCGGCGTTGACCTCGTTGGTGGCGACCGCTTTGCTCACCGCGTCCAAAAGCAGGTTGCCCGAAAGCGACTTTCCGCTCTTGATGTAGTTCTGAATAAGCACCGCGTCGCCGCCGGTCAGTCCCGATGTCGAGCGGACGCCTTCCAGCCCTTTTTCAATCGCCTCTTCCATGACCTCCAGGTTGCGCTCCATCTGGGCGACCACTTCTTCACGCGAGCGCTTAGTGATACGCATTTCCTGATCGATCATTATCTCGGAAATCGGCCTGCCGGATTTTTCCGCAAGCCCGACCAGTTCTTTAACCGTAGAAAATAAAATATCCACTGGGGATGCCTCCTTATCAGTCTGCTAGTATCGAAACTTGCGTCACATTGTCAAGATCGGAGATAAGCCGGATCATGGAGTCGGTGATAACCTGGTCGACCTCGATGACCATCAGCGCCATTTCTCCCTTTTCTTTGCGTCCGCATTCCATATGGGCAATGTTGATACCGTCTGCCGCCAGGGAATTAGCCACGTTCGCGATGACACCCGGGCGGTCGTGGTGGACGATCAGCAGTGCCGGATAATGGCCTGTGAGCCTGAGTGTGAATCCGTTCAGCTCCGTCACTTCCATTTTTCCGCCGCCGATCGAGATACCGGTAAGCTCCATTTCGCCGTCGGCATCCCCGATGCGGACACGAGCCGTGTTCGGATGCTCCGGCTCCTCGTCTACCGTGATGAACTCGTATTTCAGCCCGAAGCGCCCGGCTTCCTGGAAAGCCGTGCGGATCCGCTCGTCGTCTGTATCGTAGTCGAGCAGGCCGCCGATGATGGCAACATCTGTGCCATGTCCCATATATGTTTCCGCAAACGATCCGTAAAGCCGGATTTCCGCCCAGGCCGGCTGGCGTCCGAACAGGGACCTTGCCACCCGTCCGATCCTTGCCGCTCCTGCGGTATGCGATGATGAAGGCCCGACCATGACCGGGCCGATAATATCAAAAACCGATCTGAATTTCATAAGCTCAAGTCCTCCTTCGGGACGTTTCCCCTATTTTACATGATTTCGTGACTTTTCTCAAAACACACGTTCGCTTTCCTGCAAACGCTTTCCTTTTCTCTGAAAAAAGCGCACCGGTGATCCCGGTGCGCATGGTTCACTCTGCTGAGATGATGTACGGGTATAGCGGCTGCTTTCCTTCGTGGATTTCCACTTCCACATCCGGATACTGTTCTTCGATATATCCGGCGAGGTCATCTGCACTCTGGCGTGTGGTCCCTTCACCGTAGAGGAGGGTCACAATCTCCGTGTCCTCGTCTACGATATCCGAAATAAGAGACTCGGTTACAGTGCTGAGGGAGGCATCGGAATTGATGATCTTGCCGTCAGCCATGCCCATGAACGATCCTTTTCGGATTTCCACACCGTCAATTGTAGTGTCCCGGACCGCCGTTGTCACTTGACCGGTCCGCACATGCGCGAATGCTTCCGTCATGGATTCCGCATTGTCCGCGACCGGCGCCTCCGGGTTGAAGGCGAGAATGGCCGCAAGTCCCTGCGGAACATTTTTCGTCGGGACCACTGCCGCTTCGATGCCGGCCACTTCCGCGGCCTGCTCTGCAGCCATGATGATGTTTTTGTTGTTCGGGAGAATCAGCGCGCGCTCCGCGCCCACTTCCCTGATTGCCTTGACGATGTCTTCTGTCGACGGATTCATCGTCTGGCCGCCTTCGATGACATAGGAAGCACCGATGCTGCGGAATAGTTCGGCAATCCCCGGCCCCATCGATACAGTGATGATGGCATACGGATGTTTGGCTGGTGCGGCAGATTTTTGCATAGGCTCGTCCTTTTCAAGAATCGCCGTGTGCTGCTCCCGCATGTTTTCGATTTTGATCTTGATCAGGCTGCCGTACTTTTTGCCGTAGGAAAGGACTTCACCGGGGTCTTCGGAATGGATATGTACCTTGGCGATCTCTTCGTCAGAAATCACAAGAAGCGAATCCCCGTAAGCGCTGAGGTCTTCACAGAACCTCGACTCGTCAAACGGATTGCCGGCAGTTTTTTCTTCCTCAAAACGCACCATGAACTCCGTGCAATATCCGAATTCAATCTCGGATGTATCCATGAAGCCCTGGATGCTTTTGTGATGCTCTGCGCTGACAAGGTCATCCATGGATGTCCGGTCGGTGACCGCCGGAAGTTCTTCTCCCTTGAGCACGGCGAGAAATCCTTCGTAGACAAATACAAGCCCCTGGCCGCCGCTGTCAACGACACCGACTTCCTTGAGGACCGGAAGCAGATCCGGTGTTCTCTTCAGGGAGGCTTTTGCCTCGTCGGTCAGCGCCTCCATCACTTTAACGATGTCTGATTCTGTTTCAGCGGACTCGACCGCTGCTTTAGCTGCGTCTTTCGCGACGGTAAGGATAGTGCCTTCCACCGGCTTCATGACGGCCTTATAGGCGGTGTCCACACCCGCCTGGAAAGCGCCTGCGAATTCTTTCGCATCCAGCGTCTCCTTTTCTTCGATCGCCTTGCCGAAACCGCGGAACAGCTGGGACAGGATCACGCCCGAATTCCCCCGTGCTCCCATGAGCAGGCCTTTGGAAAGGGCCTGGGCAGTTTTGCCGATATGGGCGTTGGCCGCCTGTTCCGCCTCTTTTGAACCCGATGTCATGGACAGATTCATATTCGTCCCCGTATCGCCGTCCGGCACGGGGAAGACGTTGAGCGAATCGACGAAATCCGCATTATTGGAAAGGTGATGGGAGCCCATCATCACCATTTCCGCAAATCGATGTCCATCTAATTCTTTCATAAACGTTCGCTTCCTCCTTTTACAGGTTCGTCACGCGGACTCCCTGGACAAAAATATTGACGGAGCTGACCGTCATTCCCAATTGTTTGCTTAATGTATATTTCACCTTGGATTGGACCTGGTATGCGACCTCCGAAATCTTCACACCATAGCCGACGATGACATACATGTCGATATGGAGATCTTCTCCGATAGACCGGACGATCACACCTCTTGTGAAGTTTTCTTTGCGGAGGATGTCGGTCAGGCCGTCCCGGATCTGGTGTCGGGATGCCATCCCGACAATTCCGTAGCACTCAACTGCTGCGCCCCCGGCCACCTGAGCGATCACATCATTCGAAATATCAATAGTGCCGAATTCATTTTTCAGTCCGATCGACATGGTAACGCCTCCCGTGAAGTCCATTTTGGCTACCGTCATTGTACACTACTGCCCGTGATTAGAAAAGATGCACCGGCTCCACTGAATAGCCCTGAGAAAGGCTGTAAAGTGTTTTTTCTTGATGGATGCTTTAAACCTGTTGCATCAGAGGCTGATCTGTGCTAAATTATTTTAGTATGTGAGATGACGAACAGACGGAATTCCGTCTCATCTTCACCGAAGAGGAGGGAAAAACATGCCTAAGAAATGTGTTATTACAGGCCGCAAAGCAAGCGCCGGCAACAACCGTTCCCACGCGATGAACGCGAACCGCCGCACTTGGGGTGCCAACCTTCAAAAAGTGCGCATCATGGTGGATGGCAAGCCGAAGCGCGTATGGGTTTCCGCACGCGCCCTGAAGTCCGGTAAAGTCCAGCGCGTCTGACCTGTTAAATATCGCAAAAAGAAATGCCGGGCTGACATAAGTCAGCCCGGCATTTTGCTTTTCCTCCGTTTTTTCTTCTTCGCAACCGGCTTCCGTTCCTCCCGCTGGAAAAGCTGAAGGCACTTGCGCGCAAAGCTGCTCACCATTTTTGGCAGCTGGAAGGTGTACACTCTCATTTTGTCCGCTCCTTTCAGGCATCGGTGCTTCTTACAACCAAACATATGCCTGTCTCGAACGAGATAGTACCTTCCCCGCTGCCGGGTTCGTTGCTGGTGAACATCGTCGTGCCCGGGAGGATCTTCGCCTGTTCCACTTCGTACTTGAACCCCTTCAGAGTCATCCCCGTTACCGGGCCTCCAAAAGAAAAGAATGAAATGTACCGATAAGCACTGCTTTTCTCCAGCACATGGGTACCAGGCAGCAGAAAGCGCAGTTCATTTTCAGGGTCCAGTATCCTGAAGCCGATTTCCGGATACTTTTTCTGCATGCGGTAAACCGCATGCAGCGCTGATTGGGAGTGGTCCAGCCGTCCGCCTGTCACGCCGGTGAGCGTGATCACTTCCGGATTCATCCGGACAGCGCCGGCAAGGGCCAATTCCGTATCCGTCTCGTCCTTTTCTTCCTCAACACGGATCACCCGGCGGGAAGATGCCGAAATCTCCCCGAACTCCTCTTTTGTGACGGAATCAAAGTCACCGACAGAAATGGCAGGACGGATGCCGAGACGAACGAGGCGGAGCGCTCCCCTGTCGGCCCCGATAAATACAGTATCGGATTCCGTGCCGGCCGCTGCGATGACGGGTGCCGGACCGCCTGCTACAACGACCGCTTCACGGATCACTGGAGTGCGGAAACTCCGGCTTCGCGAATCGCTGCGAGCGCCGCTGCACGGTCTTCCTTGTTATAGATTGCAGATCCGGCGACGAAGACATTTGCGCCTGCCTTTGCGCACTCCGCGATTGTTTCCGCTGTAATTCCGCCGTCCACTTCGATTTCGGTGGAGAGACCGCGGGCGCGGATCATGGCGCACACCTTAGAAATCTTCGGCACGACTTCCCCGATGAACGACTGTCCGCCAAACCCCGGATTGACAGTCATGAGCAACACCATATCGAGATCATCGATGACATACTCGAGCACCTCATGAGGCGTGTGCGGATTCAGGACAACACCGGCTTTCACGCCGTAGGAGCGGATCAGCTGAACGGTCCTGTGAAGGTGCGTGCACGCTTCCGCGTGTACGGTGATGATGTCTGCGCCGGCCTCCGCAAAGTCGCCGATAAAGCGGTCTGGATCCGCGATCATCAGATGGACATCCAGCGGAAGTGTGGTGACTGGACGCAGGGCCTTGACGATATTCGGGCCCATCGTGATGTTCGGGACAAACTGACCGTCCATCACATCAATATGGATATAGTCGGCCCCTGCTTTTTCCACTTCCCTGACTTCTTCGGCGAGCCGTGCAAAGTCCGCAGATAGGATGGAGGGTGCAATTTTAATCATGATGGATACCTCGGCTTTCGGTCTATGATTTCCTGCAGGAATTGAATGTAGTGGTCATATCGGAACTGTTCGGCTTCGCCTGATTCCACTGCCGACTTCACTGCGCATTTCGGCTCCTTCAGATGCAGGCATCCCCTGAACTTACAGTTCTCGGACAGTTCTGCAAACTCGGCGAAACAGCGCGCCAGATCCTCTTTCTCGATATGGTCGAAGTCGAGCGAGCTGAAGCCCGGGGTATCGGCTACCAGCCCACCCGCGAACTCGATCAGTTCAACATGGCGGGTCGTGTGCCGTCCTCTGCCGAGAGAGTCGGATATTTCATCCGTTTTCAGTTCCAGCTCCGGCATAAGTGTGTTCAAAAGCGTTGATTTGCCTACACCCGACTGTCCGGTCAGCACAGACGTTTTCCCCTCAATGATCGGGCCGAGTTCGAAAGCGACCGATCCGTCGCCGATACTGGTTTCAAGGACAGTATATCCGATGCTCCGGTAGTATTCTTTGTACCGCCGGATCTTCTCCCGCCCGCCATCATCCAGGAGATCGGTCTTGGTCATGATGATAACCGGCTCTACATCGTAAGACTCGATGACTGCCAGAAAACGGTCAAGGAGTTTTGGCGAGAAGTTCGGCTCCTTCACTGAGAAAACAAGGAGTGCCTGGTCGACGTTGGCGATCGGGGGCCGGACAAGCTCGTTTTTGCGGTCATGGACATTCACGATGACCGCATCATTCTCGCCGTCTTTTTCATAATCCACAAGGTCTCCGACAAGCGGCGTGACACCTCTTACCCTGAAGACCCCGCGGCCTTTGCTCCGTACTGTCTCCCCCTGGTCGTATAAATAGTAGAACCCGCTTAATGCCTTGCGGATCTGGCCATGTTTCAAACTTTCACCTTCTCTTTCCGAATCACTGCCATGCAACTGCGATTACTCATATGGAATTGTTGCTTCATCTATTGTTTCTCCGTCACGGACGATGCGGTAGGCCCCGGTCTGCCCTTCACTGATTTCCAGCCGGATGCGTCTCGTCTCGTCGGTAGTGATTGCAAAAGATTCGGCCGGCTTTTCCATTGTGCGCGAATTATCGCGGATGTAGATTTCTACAGCCTGTTCAGCGCCCTCTTCCACCGGCTCGTACGGAATGGTGATGGCCTGGATATACGTCTTCATCGGTTTTGCCTGAGGGCCTTTTGACAGGACGACTTCAATCGTGCCGCCCTTTTCGAGCTCGGTTCCTGCTGCCGGCTCCTGAGAGATCACCCGGCCTGCCTCGATGTTGCCGGATGCTTCTTCGGCAACAATACGGATGTTGAATCCGGACCGCTTTGCATAATCATTCAGCTGCTGCTCATCATACTCCGACAAATCTTCAGTCTTGATCATCTCTACACCCTTGCTGACTGTCAGCACAAGATCCGTTTGGGAAGGGGCGATCTCCTCGCCCGCTTCCGGATCCTGGCTGATGATCGTCCCCGACGCCTCTTCCGAGAACTCTTCACGGACCTCCACATCGCGGAAGCCGTAATCTTCGATGACACCGGAGATAGAATCATAATCCCTGCCGGTGAAGTCGGTCAGATCGACGGTCTCGGGACCGAGGCTGACCACCAAGCTGATGGTTTCACCCTCATCGCGGACACGTCCGGCCTGCGGGCTCGTCCGGATGACGGTCCCTTCCCCGATATCCTCTGAATTTTCTTCGCTCGTCTCTCCCGCGAGGAATCCGGCCTGTTCAAGCTCCGCGGATGCCTCTTCGACAGTCATGCCGCTGACATCTGGAACTTCGGCCTGCCTCGTGCCGATCACACCTGTCATATAAAGTACGATTCCGGTGATCAGGACGAGCAGGATGATTCCGCTCAATACATAAGGCCATTTTTTCCGCTTTTTCTTTGGCTTGGCCGGCGCCTCTTCGGGCGGTTCCGGAGGCGGAGAGACCGGTTTCGGCTCGATTGTCCGCTCGGATGATGGCATATCGGTGATGATCGGAATCGCCTTCGTGGCATCCTCGTCGATTGGCGGAGGCTCAAACGCCCCTTCGTCCGCACGTTCCGGGTCAAGGACTGTATGCAAATCCCGGAGCATGGATTCCGCCGACGGATAGCGGACCGCCGGGTCTTTGGACGTCGCCTTCAGAATGACATTTTCCAGGCTCTGGGGGATCTCCGGCCTGAACGCACGTACCGAAGGTGTCTCTTCCTGCAGGTGCTTCAGCGCAATGGAAACGGCTGACTCACCGGAGAACGGCAGTTTTCCAGCCAGCATCTCGAACAGGACGATGCCGAGTGAATAAATGTCGGTCCGCTTTGTGGCCATTCCGCCCCGCGCCTGTTCGGGCGAGAGATAGTGGACCGTTCCCATCACCGAGTTGGTCTGGGTCAGCGCGGTCGCCGAAAGCGCCATCGCAATCCCGAAATCTGTAAGCTTCACCTGGCCGGAGTGGTCCATCAGGATGTTCTGCGGCTTGACATCCCGGTGGATGATGCCGTGCAAATGGGCAGCCGAGATACCTGAACAAAGCTGCTTCATGATTTCCACAGCTTCCGCCGGAGCAAGCGGGGCCTGTTCCTTGATGTATTCCTTTAGTGTCTGGCCCTCCACGTACTCCATGACCAGATACTGTAAATTTCCATCCTCTCCCACGTCATAGATGTTGACAATATTCGGATGGACGAGTGAAGTGGCGGATAATGCTTCCCGCTGGAAACGTTTCCTCAACTCATCCTCATCGGAGAAATCCTGGCGGAGGACTTTGATCGCCACCGGGCGATCCAGGATGATGTCCTGCGCAAGGTAAACGGTGGACATGCCGCCTCCTCCGAGCAGGCCGAGCACTTCATAGCGTCCGCTGATCCGTTTTCCGATCATCCGGCATCACCTTCCCGGACACTGTTGTCGATCAGGATGACGGAAATGTTGTCTTCCCCGCCCCGCTGATTGGCCAGGTCGACGAGTGCGTCCGCACGATCGTCCGCTGTTCCGGCCCCGTTTACGGTTTCTGCAATTTCCTCTGCCCCCAGCTTATTGCTCAGGCCGTCGGAACAGAGCAGGAGCGCGCTCCCTTCCGGCAGCCGGATGGGGATGATGTCCGGCTCCACACGGTCGTCCGTGCCGAGCGCTTTCATGATGAAATTACGCTTCGGATGAACACGGGCTTCCTCTTCGGTGATCTCACCGGATTCGACTAGCAGATTGACCAGTGAGTGGTCCTTCGTCACTTGTTCAAAGCCATCCGGCGACAGCTGATATGTCCTGCTGTCCCCGATATGGCACAAAGTCACGTCAATCCCCGTTATAACCGCCGCTTCAAGCGTCGTTCCCATGCCCCGGCACTCCTCATTCGACTGTGCATGGTCCAGCAGGGCACGGTTCAGTCTTTCTGTGACTCCTGTGAGCCATTCGGCTCGCCCGTCGGCTGTACCGAGAACCGTCATGTCAGCTTTTCCGAACTCTTTCTCCAGTCCCTCGACTGCCATCCGGCTTGCCGTGTCCCCGCCGTTGTGGCCGCCCATTCCATCGGCGACGACCGCCAGCAGGAACCTGCCGCCTTCCCTCGTGAAGAGGCCGGTCCGGTCTTCATTGATGCGCCTTTTCATCCCGACATGTGTCCGGACTGCAACTTCCACATTGACTCCCCCGTTTCCGTATGAGGGAGGCCCGGATCCTATCCGGAGTCCCTCCCGCCGGATTATTCCGGCTTTCTGAATGCGGCAACGAAAAATCCGTCGCCGCCGAAATCCTGCGGCAACACCTGCAGCATGCCCTCCTCGTAGCGCAGGCCCTCCGGCATCATTTCGCTGAGGTCTTCGCGTAAAAGATCCGGGTGGGCTTCAAGAAAGGCCTCCGCAGTCAGAAGATTTTCTTCCCTGTCCACCGTGCAGGTGCTATAGACAAGCAGCCCGCCGGGCTTCAAAAGATGGTAGGCCTCTTCAAGAAGGCTTTTCTGGATATCCGGCAGTCTGCCGATCTCTTCTTCTGTCTTCGAGTATTTGATATCAGGCTTTCTCCGGATAACACCGAGCCCGCTGCAAGGAGCATCGACAAGAATACGGTCAAACGAAGCAGGTTCCAGGATTTCCGTCAGTCTGCGGCTGTCCGCTGAATCTGTCCGGATGTTTTCCAGACCGAGCCGAGCCGCATTCTGGTCGATCAATTTCACTTTGTGCGGATGGAGATCATATGCCCGCACTTCTCCGGTATTGTCCAACCGTTCCGCGATATGGGTCGTTTTGCCGCCCGGTGCCGCACACATGTCGAGCACCTTCATGCCCGGAGCCGGGTCCAGGGCCATGACGGGCAACATTGAACTTTCATCCTGGATGGTGACGAAGCCTTCCTTAAATGCGCGGCTTCTGGCAGCGTTGCCTCCACGGACGCGGATGGCGTCGAACAGGATCGGGCTGGGCTCGGCCAGGAAGCCTTCTTCCCCCAGCATTCCGAGCACTTCTTCCCGTTCCGTCTTTGTCCGGTTTACCCTGAGTGTCTGGATCGGCGGCTCGTTGTTGGCATGGGCCATTTCAAGAGCCGTCTCACGGCCGTACTGCTCTGCCCAGCGCCGGATCATCCACTCGGGATGGCTCGTTTCGATGGAGGTCTGCTTTTCCCATGTCAGTCCGCCGCCGATTTCCCTGGGGCCCTTCCTGAGGAAAGAGCGGAGGATGCCGTTGACCATCGACGCAATTCCCTTATGGCCGCGCCGCTTGGCGATCTCCACCGCTTCATTCACTGCCGCGTGGGCAGGAATTTTTGTCAGATAAACGATCTGATAAGCCGACAGTCTGAGAAGCTCCCGTACCCAATCTTCCAACTTGCCCCGGATAAACGGTTCAAGATGGTAATCCAGTGTCATCCTGTGCTGGAGTGTGCCGTAGGTCAACTCGGTCAAAAGCGCCCTGTCTTTATCTTCAAGCCCATATGTTTCAATGGTACGGTTCAACAGAAGATTGCTGTATGCCTGGTCGCGTTCGACAGAAAGCAGGATGCTGAGCGCGGCATCCCTGACATTGCCGTCCCATCGTTTTCCCTTGTGGCGGCTCATTCGAAACGGTCTCCCGGTTTGATGTGGGAGCCGGACCCGTTCAGATATCCTTGTGTCTCCATCCGTTTTTTTCCTGACGGCTGGAGTTCAAGGATCCTGACTGCCGTTTCGTCCCCTGCCTGCACGGTGATCGTGCCGCCTTCGGTCGAAATGATCTCGCCGTGGGAAGCTCCGGTTTTACCGGGTGCTTTCTCGGACCGCCAGATCTTCACGGTCTTCCCGTCAAGCTCGGTATAGGCGACCGGCCACGGGCTGAGTCCCCGGATCTGGTTATGCACTGCGCCTCCAGGCAGTGACCAGTCGATGCGCTCCTGTTCCCTTTTGATATTTCCGGCGAACGTGGCTTTTTCATGCTCCTGTGGAATGCGTTCGTTCGTGCCTTTGATCACGGAAGGCAGGGTTTCCTTCAGCAGTCGGGTACCTGCTTCCGAAAGACGGTCAAACAGCTCACCGGTGTTGTCGTTTTCACCGATCGGCACGCGCACCTGTGAAATGATATCGCCTGCATCCAGCTTTTCCGCCATATACATGATGGTCACACCCGTCTCGTCCCTGCCGTCTATGATTGCCTGGTGAATCGGCGCCCCGCCCCGATATTCGGGAAGCAGAGACGCATGGACGTTCAGGCAGCCGAGTGGAGGTGCGTCGAGAAGTTCTTTCGGCAGGATCTGTCCAAAGGCCGCGGTGACGATCAGGTCCGGGTTCAGTGATAGAATCTCATCCAGCTCCGCTGAGCCCTTCAGTCTGCCCGGCTGGATGACCGGAAGACCGAGCCGGAGCGCTTCTTCCTTGACCGGTGGAGGAGTGAGGACCCTCTTGCGGCCCACCGGCCGGTCCGGCTGGGTCACAGCAGCAAGAAGTTCATATCCTTCCTCGTGGAGCATGCGGAGGATCGGCACGGAAAAGTCCGGCGTCCCCATGAACACGATGCGCGTCATTCTTCCTCATCCTCCTCTTCCGCCGCCTGCAGTTCCTCCTCAGTTACGACACGGATGATTTTCGAGTCGAACAAAATACCGTTCAAATGGTCGATTTCATGCAGCACGGCCCTGGCCTCGTAATCTTCAGCCTCCAGCTCATACCACGATCCGTCACGATCCTGGGCATGCACTTTAATATGATAGGGACGCTCCACTTCACCGTACAGACCCGGGAAGCTCAAGCAGCCTTCCACCTCAGTTTCCTTGCCTCCTGTGGCAACCACTTCCGGGTTGATCAGCCAGATCGGATCCTGGCCTTCGCCGAGGTCGACAATCGCCGCGCGGATCGCCTCCCCCACCTGCGGGGCAGCAATTCCGATGCCGTCCGCATCGACCATCGTTTCATACATATCATCCAATAGGTTTTGAAGCGCGTCACCGAAATCGGTGACCGGCTTGCAGGATTCCGTCAGTATCGGGGACGGATGTTGCACGATTTCTAGGATTGCCATCTATAATTCCCCATTTCCGTCGCCGGGGTCAGCTGATGGTGGAAGGATTCATATCGATCGACATCGTAATGCCTTCCTTCATCCAGCTGCTCCTGTAGATCTTCACAAGATCGGTCAGAACCCCGGCCAGCTTCGGTTCTTTTTTGTATTTTATCAGACATTGATAGCGATATCTATTGTTCACACGGGCCACTTCGGCGGCGGTCGGACCGATGATTACCGTGTCCGGGCCAAGCTTTCCGGACAGATAGCGGGCAGCGTTGCCTGCGACCTCGGAAACCTTCATCAGGTCTTCGTGGGAAAACTGGATCAGCGTCACAAAATAAAACGGCGGATAGGCATACCGCTTCCGGTTGCCCATCTCAATGGCATAAAACGGTTCGTAGGCCTGATCTTTCGCCAGCTCGACAGCATAATGTTCGGGAGCATATGTCTGGACGACAACCTCCCCTTCCTTCTCATGGCGTCCTGCGCGGCCGCTGACTTGCGTGAGAAGCTGGAAGGTCTTTTCTGCCGCCCTGAAATCCGCCAGCCGGAGCATGGTATCCGCCGACAGCACCCCGACAAGCGTGATGTTCGGGAAATCGAGCCCCTTGGCGATCATCTGAGTGCCGAGCAGGATGTCCGCCTCCCCATCGCCGAATTGGCGTAGAAGCCGTTCATGTGCGCCCTTTTGGCGTGTCGTATCAACGTCCATCCGGAGCACACGCGCTTCCGGAAACAGGCGGTGCAGTTCCTCCTGCACCTTCTGTGTGCCTGTCCCGAAAAAGCGGATATGCTCGCTTTCGCACTCAGGGCAGGTTAGCGGAACCCGCTCCTCATGTCCGCAGTAATGGCACTGGAGACGTTCAGTTGCCCTGTGATAGGTGAGAGAGATGTCGCAGTTCGGACACTGTACCGACGTCCCGCAGTCCCGGCATAGCACAAACGACGAATAACCCCGCCGGTTAAGAAAGAGCACGGTCTGTTCGCCGCTGTCCAGCCGATGCCGGATCGCCTCGGCAAGCGCGACCGAAAACATCGAACGGTTGCCGTTTTTCAGTTCTTCTCTCATATCGACGACCTGCACTTCCGGAAGCGGTTGTTTTTTCGCCCTTTCAGCCAGCGTGAGGAGCTTATAGACCCCCTTTTTCGCCCGCGCGTACGACTCCAGCGAGGGAGTCGCACTTCCTAGGATGACCGGACAGCCATGTTCTTCCGCCCGTCGGATCGCCACATCCCTCGCATGGTATCGGGGACTGTCTTCCTGCTTATAGCTGGATTCATGCTCCTCATCGAGGATGATGACTCCGAGATTTCTGAAAGGAGCAAAAACAGCGGAACGGGCACCGACGACGACTTTCACTTCACCTCGCTGCACCTTCCGCCATTCATCATATTTTTCGCCGGCGGACAGGCCGCTGTGCATGACGGCGACCAGCGGGCCGAAACGTCTTTTGAAGCGTGACGTGATCTGCGGCGTCAATGAGATCTCAGGCACGAGCACGATTGCCTCCCTGCCCTGATCAAGCACCTGGCGGATCACCTGCATGTACACCTCGGTCTTTCCGCTGCCCGTCACCCCGTGCAAAAGGAACGTCTCGTCCCGTCTGTTATCCACTGCACCGCTGATTGTTCCGACTGCAGTCGCCTGCTCATCAGTAAGGGGGCCGGGGATGCCGCCGTTCTCCGGCATGAGGCCGGCTTCCGGCTTCCGGTACACTTCCTCCTCCGTCTCCATGGCGGCTCCCTTGCTGATCAGCGCATTTAAAGTGGCACGTGTCGTACCCGTCGCTTCCATGACATCTTTCGAAGGGACGGACATCCCGATATGCTCTTCCATCCAGTTGATGAGCTCCGCCTGCCGGCTCGCGATTTTCGGGAGTGATCCCCGGATCTCGTCCAATCTGCCGGCTTCCCCGATGATGTGAAGCACCCGTTCCTTTTTGATGTTGGTGCGCTGCCGTACCGCGGTCTCGATTGATACGGTTCCTTCCGATGCGAGCCGCTTGAGTACGGGAAGCAGCCCTTCTCCGAATTCCTTGACGGCCACCACCCTGCGGTCCCGTGTGATCTCAGCGAGTTCATGCGGCAGCTTTTCCGGATTGATGACATGCACGGTCTTCTCGTATTTCGCACGGAGCGCCGACGGCAGCATTACCTGTAGCGCATCGATCTCAAAACAAAGTGTCGTTTCCCTCATCCAGTCCGCCAGGCGCAGCATCTCTTCCGTCAGTACCGGTTCAGGATCGAGCAGCTCATCGACAGGCTTCAGCCTGGAAGCGGGCACATCACTTTCTTCCTTTAGGCCTGTGACGAAGCCGAGCACTTTCCGGTTCCCGAACGGTACCCTGACACGTGACCCAGGTTCAATGACTTCTGCTATCCCGTCCGGCACGGCGTAGTCAAATGGCCGATCGACCGGATGAGCCGAAACGTCCGTGATGACTTCAGCGATCATCCTGCTCACCCCCGAAGATCCGGCGGAGGAGCTTCATCGCGAGTTCTTTCTTTTCAGTTGCGGGGAATGACACTTCCGTCCCGTCCCTGCCAAACAGTGTCACGACATTGGTGTCGCTGCCGAAGACCCCTGTCGGCGCCGTCACATCATTGGCGATGATGTAATCAAGATTTTTGCGTTCCAGCTTACCCTTTGCATATTCGGAGACACGGTCGGTCTCTGCCGCAAATCCGATGAGGCATTGTCCCTCTTTTCGTTCTCCGAGGGTTTTCAGAATGTCCGTCGTCCGTTCCATTTCGATGACGGAGTCACCTTCCTGCTTTTTCATCTTGCCGGGATGGACGGTCTTCGGACGGTAGTCGGCAACCGCTGCAGCCTTGATCACAACATCCGCTGACCCGTATTCCTCAAGGACGGCTTCAAGCATATCAGCCGCACTTTCCACGGCAACCGCGCGGACCCCGTCCGGTACCCGCAGACCGACCGGACCGGTGACCAGGACGGTCTCCGCCCCGAGTGAGGAAGCGGCTTCAGCCATCGCATAGCCCATTTTCCCACTCGAGAAGTTCGAGACATAACGCACCGGGTCGATCCGTTCCCTTGTCGGCCCTGCCGTAACGACCACTTTTTTGCCGGCAAGAAGCGACGGAGCCTGCCCTGTTCCAGCTGAAAAATGCTTTGTCACCAGTTCAGTGATCCGTTCCGGCTCCTCCAGCCGGCCTTTGCCCACGTATCCGCATGCGAGGAACCCCTCCGACGGCTCGATGAACCGGTACCCGTCACGGTGAAGACGGTCAATGTTCCGGATAACAGCAGGATGCGCGTACATATGGACATTCATTGCGGGGGCGATCCACACGTCAGTGGTCGCGGCAAGCAATGTTGTCGTCACCATGTCATCAGCAATGCCATTGGCGAGCTTGCCGATTGTGTTCGCGGTCGCCGGGGCGACGATGATGAGGTCTGCCCAGTCCGCCAGATCGATATGGGCGATGACCGAAGAGTCCTTTTCGTCAAATGTGTCAGTGTAGACATCATTGCGTGACATGGCCTGGAAGGTGAGCGGCGTCACGAATTCCATGGCCGATTCAGTCATGATCACCTTGACGTTTGCCCCTGCCTGGGAAAGTTTGCTGACAAGAGCCACGGCTTTGTAGACAGCGATTCCCCCAGTGACACAAAGAAGGATATGTTTATTTTTCAGCATCCTTTTACTCCCTTTCGAATGAAAACTCCCAGGGAAAAGGATTCTCCGGGAGTTTTCATTGTACATATGTTACATTTCGTCTTCGTATTGGATGTTTGCATCGGACGCCTGCTTTTCTAGCACGCCTTCCGCAACTTCCTCAAGGGCCATGCCTACAAATTTCTCGGCATCGTATTTATCCAGAAGCAAGTTGTCCCTTGCCTGGAGTTCGCGGGCCCGTTTTGCAGCGAGGCTCACGAGGGTGTATTTGGAGTCGATCTGCTTTTTCAGCGAGTCGATGGATGGATAAAGCATCATTGCGGATCATTCCCTTCAAGCATCAATTTGTATCGTTCTTCCACTCGGGTGCGCCGGCAGTGCTCTGCTGTAATAATGGCATTGATCCGGTCACATGCACGGCCGACTTCATCGTTCTCGACGACATAGTCATAGAGATGCATCATCTCAAGCTCGTCCTTGGCCTTGTTAATGCGATTGCGGATCACCTCATCGGATTCCGTACCGCGGCCGATGAGCCGCTGTTCAAGCTCCGACAGGTTAGGAGGCGCCAGGAAAATAAAGACACCGTCAGGCATCTTCTCCCGGACTTTCGCCGCGCCGACCACCTCGATTTCGAGGAAGACGTCGCGCCCGGCATCCAGCGTTTCATTTACATAATCGAGCGGAGTGCCATAATAGTTCCCGACATATTCCGCATGTTCCAGCAGCCGGCCTTCACGGATCAGCTGCTCGAATTCTTCGCGTTTCTTGAAGAAGTAATCTTTCCCGTCCACTTCCCCTTCCCGCGGATTGCGGGTCGTCATGGAGATGGAGTATTCATAGTTCGTGTCAGGCTGTGAAAACAGCTCCTTGCGCACCGTGCCTTTTCCGACGCCGGATGGCCCCGAAAGGACGATGAGCAGGCCGCGTCCTTTTTTCATAAACGTTGATCCCTCTGCAGTCAGTTATTCCGCCGCCCGGCATACCGGCCGGGGGCGGAACCGTTTTTGGATGATGACGCAATTATACCATATCCCTCCTCATGAATGCTAAAATGGAAACAAACGCAATGAAAGAGGCAATCATATGGCTTTTGATGGATTATTCATGATGGCAATGACCAAGGAACTCGGGCAGCTCACAGGCGGCCGGATCTCAAAGATCCAGCAGCCTAACGCACAGGAGCTCCTTTTCACAATACGCGCCGGAAGGGCGAACCACCGGCTTCTCATCTCTATCCACCCTTCCTACTCTCGTGTCCACCTGACGGACGAACCCGTCGACACACCGTCGCAGCCGCCTTCGTTCTGCATGTTCCTCCGCAAGCATCTGGAAGGCGGCATCATCACCGGCATCCGCCAGTCGGGCGCAGACCGGATCATGACGATCACTGTGCGCGGCCGGGATGAAATCGGCGATGAAACCCAGCGTGAAATTCATGTTGAAGTGATGGGCAGGCACTCCAATCTCATCCTTACCGATCCTGAACGGAACCTGATCCTGGATAGCCTGAAGCACCTGCCTCCCTCGGTGAACAGCTACCGGACGGTGCTCCCGGGACAGCCGTACGTTCCCGCGCCGCCCCAGGACAAGCTGGATCCGGTTCAAGCAGGGGACGATGAGATCATGGAGGTCCTTGCAGAAGCGGACACAGCAGGCCCCGTCTTTCGCCGGATCGGAGGATTCTCTCCGCTTCACGCGGAAGAGCTGCTGTTCCGTACAGAAGGCATGGAAGAAAAGCCGCGGCTTGACGCCTACCGTAATTATATAGAAGATTTCCGGTCGGGCGGCGCCCTGCCGACACTCTGTGAGGCGGGCGGCAAGGTTTACTTTTCCGCCAATCCCCTCCACCATCTCGGCGGTGAAACCCGGGAATTTCCATCCCTCTCCGCCCTTCTTGACAAAGTGTTCCATACAAAGGCTGAACGGGACCGGGTCAAGCAGCAGGCAGGCGATCTTGAGCGGTGGCTGACGAACGAGATCCAGAAATTGAGAAATAAGCTGATCAAGCTACGCGATGAGCAGAAGCAGGCTGGGAAACTTGACCGCCATCAGCTGTTCGGTGAACTTGTCACAGCGAACCTTTACCAGATTCAAAAAGGCGACAGTTCCATAGAAGCGGTCAACTACTATGATGAGGACGGCGGGACAGTCACGATACCATTGGACCCAAGATTGGCCCCTGCAGAAAACGCCCAGCGTTATTACTCAAAATACAACAAAGCAAAGCACGCGCTTGTGAAAATAGCCGAGCAGCTGGAAAAAACGGAAGAGGACATCTTGTATTTCGAGGCCCTCCTCCAGCAGGTAATCCAGGGCTCGGCGGCGGACATCGAGGAGATCCGTGATGAACTCGCAGAACAGGGCTTCATGAAGGCGCGTCGCCTCAAAAAGAAGAAAAAGGAAACCCGTCCTGTTCCCGATTCATTCGTCTCGAGTGCAGGCGTTCCGATCTCTGTCGGCAAAAACAACAAACAAAACGACTACCTGACCTTTAAGCTGGCAAAGCGAAACGAAACATGGCTCCACACCAAGGATATCCCGGGCTCCCATGTTGTTATCCACTCGGATTCGCCTGACGACGAAACAATCCGTGAAGCCGCCGCCCTCGCGGCCTACTTCAGCAAGGCCCGCGAATCGGCATCTGTCCCGGTCGACTACACGGAAGTGCGGCATGTGAAAAAGCCGAACGGCTCAAAGCCCGGCTTTGTCATCTACTTTGAACAAAAAACAGTTTTCGCCGATCCGGACGAGGACCTGGTGAAAACATTGAGAAAATAATAGCATCCATACCGCCGGCGCATATGCCCGGCGGTTTATCCGGTTGGGGACAATTGAACGTTCTTCTGCCCGGTTACGGCAATCCGACCAGAGCGGCATGCAGTGTCTTTCATAGGATGGAGAGATGCATGTGCAGAATTTCCTGCCTGCTGACATCACTATGAAAAGGAAGTGACCAATATTGGCAAACGCGTCAATCCGTCCGCCCCTTCCACAATTCCTAAGTTCACCGACCCGCTGCCAAAGCCACCTTGTGCCAAACCGGTTTCACATCCGGATTATCCGGAGGGTTCCTACTACGAAATCCGGATGAAGGAAGAAAAGCACCGGTATCACAAGTATTTTCCCCGGACCCGCATCTGGGGATACAACGGCATCACCCCGGGACCTACGATCGAAGCGAGAAAGGACCGGACGACCTTTGTGAAATTCTTGAACTGCCTGCCTGATGAGCATTTTCTTCCGATAGACCGGACGCTCCATTCCTGCATCGATACGCCGGATGTCCGGACAGTCGTGCACCTTCATGGTGCCAAAGTCGATTGGGAAAGCGATGGACACCCAGAGGCTTGGTATACAAAGGATTATGGAGTTACTGGTCCGACGTTCAACAGGCAGGTACATGCATATACCAACCATCAGCCGGGTGCGACCCTCTGGTACCATGACCACGCGATGTCTCTGACCAGGCTGAATGTCTATTCGGGCCTTGCGGGTTTCTATCTTCTGCGGGACGCGCTGGAAGACAGGCTGAACCTGCCGTCGGGTGATTATGAGATTCCGCTTATGATTCAGGACCGCTCATTCAATGAGGATGGATCCCTCTTTTATCCTGATTCCCCGAATCCTCCCGTGGCCGTCCGGCCTTCCATCACACCAGGTGTGCTCGGCAATACGATTACTGTCAACGGCAAGGTCTGGCCATACCTGAGTGTAGAACCGCGGAAGTATCGGTTCCGCATCCTCAACGGCTCGAACCGCAGGGCCTATGTTCTCAGCCTGTCTGATGGAACCCGCTTCAACCAGATCGGGACAGACGGCGGCCTCCTGGAACACCCTGCAGAACTCACTTCCATTGAACTCCTCCCGGCGGAGCGGACTGACGTCATCATCGATTTTTCCGATCTGGCCGGAAAAACGCTGGTCCTGACAAACAGCGACACGGAATTCACTCCCGATGAACACACGGGAACCGTCATGCAGTTCCGGGTGGATCTGCCGCTCAACGGCAAGGATGAAAGCCGGATTCCGGAAACCATGTATCCGGATATGGGCCTCCATACCGGTCATGCACATATCGAGCGAAATCTTCCGCTGACAGCCACAACCGATCAATATGGCCGGCCGATGCTCATGCTCAATGAGCGGATGTATCATGACCCGGTCAGTGAGAAACCGTCACTCGACAGTGTCGAGATATGGAACTTCATCAACGCCACACCGATCCAGCACCCGATTCATGTCCACCTGATCCAATTCAAAATTCTTGAACGCAGACCATTCGATGCGGATATTTTCCGTGAGACAGGCAAAATCGTATGGACGGGACCGGCCGAAGAACCCCGGGATTACGAGCGTGGCTGGAAAGATGTTGTGAAGGCGGATGTCGGCAAAGTGACCAAAATTGCAATGCACTTCAAAAACCACGCCGGCAACTATATCTGGCATTGTCATTTCCTTGAACACGAAGACCACGACATGATGAGGCCGATCCGGATCATTGAAGACGCCCACCCGGTCCAGCTTCCGCATGCAGATGAGCCGGACAATCCGGAACCGCATCTACAGACGGAAGAACCGATGCCGGAAGGCAATCCGGTGGAATCCCCTGTAACCGATGAGGAATCACCAGTTACAACGGAGGAGCCTTCCGAAACAGCGGACGTACCGGGCCGCAAGGAATGCTCGTATGAAGAAATCTGCGAAAAAATGAAAATCGACTGTGCGGTTCCGACGGTGCCGGATAACGGCAGTACCGGGACATCGGATACCGAAGGCAAACCTGAAGACAAACCCGCAAGTAAACCAGAAGTCCGACGGAAGCCCGCCTCCAAGCGTTGCAACTGCCGCAATTGCCGCAACAGACGAAAGAGAAAAAAGCGGAACTAAATATAGAAACAGAAAAGCCGATGAAGGAAACATCCAATCATCGGCTTGTTTGTTTTTTCGAAACGGCAATCAGAGTTCGCCCTTTTTCAGTTTGCCATGCCAGTCGAGAAGCCCCGGCAGTGATGCGGCCGGTATGGCGCCCGAGTCTGTTGCGGCATGGGCAAGGGCGTCGAAATCGGTGAGGCTGTGATGCGGCAAGCCGGCTTCATCAAAATTCTTTTCCGACTTGTCCAGGCCGTATGTAAAGATTGAGACTACCCCAAGAACTTCGGCACCCGCTTCTTTTGCCGCAGCGGCTGCGGTCAGGCTGCTTCCTCCTGTGGAGATCAGGTCCTCGATGATCACTGTCCGGCTTCCTTCTCTCAGTTCCCCTTCGATCTGGTTGCCGCGGCCATGGCCTTTCGGCTTTGACCGGATATAGATCATCGGCTTGTCCAGCAGCTCGCTGACCCACGCCGCATGAGGAATGCCCGCTGTGGCCGTACCCGCGATCACTTCCGCTTCCGGATACTCCGTCCTGATGAGTTCGGCCAGCCCCTGAGCAATGCGCTTTCTCACTTCCGGATAAGACATCGTCAGACGGTTGTCGCAATAGATCGGCGACTTGATGCCGGATGCCCATGTAAATGGATCTTCAGGACTGAAGCGCACGGCCCCGATCGACAGGAGTGCTTCTGCTATTTCTCGTTTCAGTGTCATGTCATCTTTCCTCCCATAGCCGTTTCACTGTTTCATATGCGGCAGCCGGGTCGGCAGCCTGGGTGATGGCCCGTCCCACAACAATATGTGTCGATCCCGCCCGGGCAGCGTCTGCCGGGGTGGCGACCCGCTTCTGGTCGTGCAGATCGCCGTCTGCCATTCGGATGCCCGGTGTCACTTTCAGGAAGTTTTCCCCGCAGGCATCCCGGATGGCCGCGGCTTCAAGCACTGAACAGACGACACCGTCCAGCCCGGAATCATTTGCCAGCCTTGCATAGCGGACAACCGAATCCAGCAGTGTGCCGGGAATCCCCTGCTCGCTGTTCATTTGCCCTTCCCCGGTCGAGGTAAGCTGGGTGACCGCGATCAGCGCAGGACGTTTTTTTCCTGCCGGAGTCCCGGCTTCCAGGCCGTCAAGCGCCCGCTTCATCATGTCGGTTCCTCCGGCAGCATGAACGTTCACCATGTCCGCTCCGACACGGGCCAGGCCTTCCATCGCACGGCCGACCGTATTCGGGATATCATGCAGCTTCAAGTCGAGAAAAACTTCATGGCCCATATCCTTCAGCCTGCCTACAACATCGGGACCGTTCTGAAGGTACAGTTCCATGCCGACTTTGACCCACAGTCCGGACGGCATGTTGCTTAGAAATGCATAAGCGTCATCCGGCGCCGGAAAATCCAGCGCGATGATCGGGGAACGGTTCATAGTCTATGGCTCCTTCCGATAAGTTCCGTGATGTTCCCGATGCCCAGTTCATCCAGCCGTCCCGGAAGGGCATCGATCAGGTTCGGGCAGACAAAGTGGTCAACGAAGTTCGCCGTTCCGACGGCGACCGCGCTTGCGCCGGCCGACATGTAGTTGATGACGTCATCCACATCCGTGACGCCGCCCATCCCGATCACCGGGATGGAAACGCTCCTGGACACTTCATAGACCATGCGGAGTGCGACCGGCTTCACGGCAGGTCCTGACAGCCCCCCCGTCCCGTTGGCAATGACCGGACGCCCCGTACGTGGGTCGAATCTCATCCCGACGAGCGTGTTGATGAGCGTCAGCCCGTCCGCGCCGCCCTCTTCGGCTGCGCGCGCAATCTCCGTAATGTCGGTGACATTCGGTGAAAGCTTCACATAGACCGGCACCGACGAGACCGCCTTTACCGCACGGGTGAGTTCCATGGCGACCTTCGGATCGGTACCGAACGTGATGCCACCGCATTTCACATTCGGGCATGAGATGTTCAGCTCAAGCGCCTTGACATTCGGGGCTTTTGAGATCCGTTCGCTGACCGCCACATAGTCTTCCGTCTCGGAACCCGCAACGTTCGCGATGATCGGGACATCAAACTGCTCCAGCCAAGGCAATTCTTCCGTGACGACCTTTTCAAGGCCGGGATTCTGAAGACCGATTGCATTCAGCATACCTGAAGGTGTCTCCGCCACACGTGGTGTCGGGTTTCCGAACCTTGGTTCAAGAGTGGTCGCCTTCACCATGATGGCTCCAAGCTTTGACAGATCGTACAGTTGTGCATATTCCTTGCCGAATCCGAAGCAGCCGCTTGCCGGCATGATCGGGTTTTTCAGCGTGAGACCCGGCAGGTCCACTTGAAGACGGTTCATATCGTCACCACCCCCGCCTTGAATACAGGTCCGTCGGAGCAGACCTTTACATAGCCCCGGTCATTTGAATCCGTGTGGCAGACACATGCAAAGCACGCGCCGATGCCGCAGCCCATCCGCTCCTCGAAACTCAGATATCCCTCTGTTCCGGCCATCGTTTCCGCGACAGCTTTCAGCATCGGGAGCGGCCCACAGCTGTAGTAGACGCTGAATTCGTGGTCGAGGGAAGCCAAGACGTCAGTCACGAACCCTTTCGTCCCCCGCGTGCCGTCGACCGTTGCAATATGAGTCTCGCCGAGCCGGCTGAATTCCTCTTCATAGAAGACCACATCTTCCGACTGGAAGCCGAGCACATGGACCGGCTCGACACCCGCATTCTTCAACCTCTTGGACAGCCCGTATAAAGGCGGCACACCGATCCCCCCGCCGACGAGCAACGCCTTTGTACCGGGCGCTGCCGCCCCGACAGGGAATCCATTGCCGAGCGGGCCGAGGACGTCAGCTTCTTCTTGACGGCCCTTTTCCGAAATGACACGTGTGCCATAGCCCTCGGCACGGTAGATGAGCGTGATCTTGCCATCACTGAAGTCGGCGATGCTGATCGGCCGCCGGAGCAGCGGATCCATCGTTTCTCCGGCGCGGACATGGACGAACCTGCCGGGCTCACTGATCTGAGCGGCCAACTCCCCTTCAAGAACCAGTTCAAAGATGTTCCGGGCAATTTCCCTCTGCCCGGCTACTTTCATGCGTTCATTGCGGATCATGCATGGACCTCCCGGGCCGACATCGCTTCACGCTGAAGCATCGCCTCCGCAGAGAAGGTCATCGATTCAATCACCCGGAGCACGGCTTTTGCCGTATCCATCGAAGTCATGCATGGTATGCCGTTTTCAACTGATTCGCGACGGATGCGGAAACCGTCCCGCTCCGGCTGTTTGCCTTTCGTGAGCGTATTGATGATGAACTGGGCTTCGCCTGTCTGGATCACATCGATCAGTGTCTTGCCCTCTCCGCCAATTTTGCCGACCGTTCTGACCGGCAGTCCCGCTTCTCTGAATGTCTCCGCGGTTCCTTCGGTCGCCAACAGCTGGTAGCCGATGCCTGCAAACCGGGCGGCGATGGCTGCGGCTTCCGCTTTGTCCTTGTCGGAGACGGTGAAGAGCACAGTGCCATGATTTCGGATTTCCATCCCGGATGCAATGAATCCTTTGTAGAGCGCCTTCTCGAATGTGTCGTCCTTGCCCATTACCTCGCCCGTCGACTTCATTTCAGGCCCGAGTGTGATATCAACTCTAGCCAGCTTCGCGAAGCTGAACACCGGTACTTTGACGTACACACCGCTGACCTGGTCAAGCAGCCCGGTCGGATAGCCCTGGTCCGTGATCGTCTCTCCGAGGATCGCCTTTGTGGCGATATTCGCCATCGGGATGCCAGTGATCTTGCTGAGGAATGGAACCGTCCGGCTGGAGCGCGGATTGACCTCGATGACATACACCTCACCGTCGGCGATGACATATTGGATGTTCATGAGGCCGACGATATTGAGACCGCGGGCCAGCCGCTCCGTATAATCAGCCAGCGTCGCGATTTGTTTGTCTGTGAGGCTCTGCGGCGGATAGACTGCAATCGAGTCGCCCGAGTGGACGCCCGCACGCTCGACATGCTCCATGATGCCCGGAATAAGCACGTTCTCCCCGTCACAGATGGCATCTACCTCGATCTCCTTGCCCGTCAGGTAACGGTCGATCAGGACCGGATGTTCCGGACTTGCCTGGACTGCATGTTCCATGTAATGCAGAAGTTCTGCCTCGTTATAGACGATCTCCATCGCTCGCCCGCCAAGCACATAGGACGGGCGGACAAGGACCGGATATCCGATGTTGCGTGCAATCTCCGCCGCTTCCGGAGCGGAAACCGCAGTTTTGCCGAGCGGCTGTGGAATCCCGAGCTCCCGAAGGGTCTGTTCGAACTTGTCCCGGTTTTCCGCGCGGTCGAGGTCTTCAAGCGTCGTGCCGAGGATATTTACGCCGCGTGCCTCAAGGGCATCCGCCAGGTTGATGGCCGTCTGTCCGCCAAATTGTACGATGACGCCCTTTGGCTGCTCGAGATCGATGATCGCCATGACATCTTCGATCGTAAGCGGCTCAAAGTAGAGCTTGTCGGAAATGGAGAAGTCGGTCGATACCGTTTCCGGATTGTTGTTGATGATGATCGCCTCGTAACCGGCTTCCTGGATGGCCCAGACCGAGTGGACCGTGGCATAGTCGAACTCGACGCCCTGCCCGATGCGGATCGGACCGGAGCCAAGGACAATGACGCTTTCCTTGCCGGTTTTGAGCGACTCGTTTTCTTCTTCGTAGGTGCCATAGAAGTATGGCGTCTCGGACTCGAATTCTCCTGCACATGTATCGACCATCTTGTAGACAGGCACTAGCCCCTGCTCGGTGCGCCATTCGTAAACGTCGCGTTCATTCGTCCCCCACAGTGCGGCGATGGTCCGATCTGCGAAGCCCATGCGTTTCGCCTTGCGGGCAATAGCGCGGTCAAACGGATTTTCCTTGAGTGTGCTTTCATAGGAAACGATCTTTTCCAGCTTGTTCAGGAAGAAAAAGTCAATCTTGCTCCAGTCATGGATCTCTTCTACCGTGACTCCGCGGCGCAGCGCCTCGCCGATAAAGAATAGCCGTTCATCGCCTGCCCGGCGGATACGCTTCTCGATCCATTCCATGGAGAGGTCTTCCCCATTTTTCAGGTTCAGGTGATAAAGGCCCGTCTCTAGGGAACGGACGGCTTTCAGGATCGCTTCCTCGAATGTCCTGCCCATCGACATGACTTCCCCTGTCGCCTTCATCTGAGTGCCGAGGTTGCGCTTCGCGCTCTCGAATTTGTCAAACGGCCAACGCGGGATTTTCGCGACGATGTAGTCAATTGTCGGCTCGAAGCAGGCATAGGTCTGTCCTGTCACCGGGTTCATCATCTCGTCGAGTGTCAGGCCGACCGCGATTTTCGATGCAAGCTTCGCGATCGGGTAGCCCGTCGCCTTTGATGCGAGCGCGGAAGAGCGGCTGACTCGAGGGTTGACCTCGATGGCGTAGAAGTTGAAGCTGTCCGGATCAAGTGCCAGCTGGACGTTGCAGCCGCCCTCGATTCCGAGCGCCCGGATGATATTCAGGGAAACGTTCCGCAGCATCTGGACTTCGCGGTCGGACAGTGTCTGGACCGGCGCCACGACGATCGAGTCACCGGTGTGGATGCCGACCGGGTCGAAGTTTTCCATGCTGCAGACAACGATGGCATTGTCCGCCGAGTCACGCATGACTTCGAACTCGATCTCTTTAAAGCCCGCGATCGACTTCTCGAGCAGGCACTGTCTGACCGGGCTGTATTTCAGGCCGCTTGCGACAATCTCCTCAAGCTCCTTGTCGTCATGGCAGATGCCTCCGCCAGTTCCGCCGAGCGTGAATGCCGGTCGCACAATGACCGGATATCCGACCTGTGCGACAAATGCCTTTGCTTCCTCGAGGTTATGGATGATGTCACTTTCCGGAACAGGCACATCAAGTTCGTTCATAAGAGTACGGAACAGTTCCCGGTCTTCTGCTTTATTGATCGCGTCGAGCTTTGTGCCGAGCACTTCGATGCCGAGTTCATCAAGGATTCCCGAGTTATCGAGCTCGATGGCCATATTGAGGCCTGTCTGGCCGCCGAGTGTCGGCAGGATGGCATCAGGGCGCTCTTTACGGATGATCCGGGAAACGAACTCGAGGGAGATCGGTTCGATATATACCTTATCCGCGATCTCCGTGTCGGTCATGATCGTTGCCGGATTGGAGTTGACGAGAATGACGCGGTAGCCTTCCTCCTTCAGGGACAGGCAGGCCTGTGTTCCTGCATAGTCGAATTCCGCGGCCTGGCCGATGACAATCGGTCCGGACCCGATGACGAGGATCGTTTCGATATCTGTGCGTTTAGGCATTGGCGATGATCTCCTTTCCGTTGTGGCGCTCCATGAGTGTGATAAACCGGTCGAACAGGTGATTCGCATCTTCCGGTCCCGGTGAAGCTTCAGGATCAAACTGGACGGAAAATGCTGCATGGGTTTCATGTGCGAGCCCTTCGACCGTTCCGTCATTGAGGGCGACATGCGTGACGGTAAGCCCAGTGCCTTCAAGCGACTCCCTGTCCACTGCGTATTGGTGGTTCTGGGAAGTGATTTCTGTGCGGCCCGTGCTCAGGTCCTTTACAGGATGGTTCCCGCCGTGATGGCCGAAGCGCATTTTGAAAGTCTTTGCCCCGCAGCTGATGGCCAGAAGCTCATGACCGAGGTTGATGCCGAAGACCGGCACTTTCCCGAGCACTTCCCGGATAAAGCCGGGAGCTTCTTCGATATCTTCCGGGTTTCCCGGCCCGTTTGACAGCAGGATGCCGTCGGGATGCCAGGCGAGTACGTCTTCGGCTGACGTGTCATGAGGGACGACGAGAACATCGCACCCGCGGTTGTTCAGTTCACGGAGGATGCCGTGCTTCATGCCATAGTCCACGACTGCCACCCGCTTGCCGCGGCCGGGGCTCGGGTATGGGCGTTTGGTCGAGACGGCTTCCACGAGGCTCTGCGCCATTTCTGATGCCGCAAGCACCTGCAATGCAGTGTCCACGTCGACATCCGCTCCCGCTTCGGTGAGCATCCCTTTCATCGTCCCTTTGCTGCGGATGATGCGGGTCAGCTTTCGTGTATCAATTTCAGAGATGCCGGGAATGCTGCGCTTTTCCATGAAAGACGAAAGCGTTTCGTCGCAGCGGAAGTTCGACGGCTGTTCTTCGATTTCCCGGACGGCGAGCGCCCCGAGATGGAGGTCCACCGATTCCGAGTCGTCCCTGTTTACTCCGTAGTTGCCGATGAGCGGGTAGGTCATGACCAGGATGACGCCTGTATTTGAAGGATTGGTCAGCGACTCCTGATAGCCGCTCATGCTGGTCGTGAAAACGACCTCGCCAACCATGCCGCGTTCAGCACCGAACGCCTCTCCTTCGAATACGGTGCCGTCTTCCAGAATCAGATATCTCTTTTTTGTCATTGTTGTCCCTCCTGCCAAACGATTTCGCCGCCGTAGATGGTCATGACCGGCCAGCCTTTGCATACGCGGCCTCCGAACGGGGTGTTCTTGCCTTTTGATGCGAATGTTTCAGGTTCGATTGTTTTCTCTGTCTCCAGGTCGATGAGGACCAGATCTGCCGGATGCCCTTCCGCGATCCGGCCGTATCCGAGACCGAACACATCTGCCGGCTTTCGGGTAAGCCAGTCGGTCAGCTGCTTTAGTGTCCATCTGCCCGTCTCGACGAAGTTTGTATAAAGCAGCGGGAAAGCAGTCTCCAGACCTGTAATGCCGAATGGCGCCTTTTCCATCCCGCCCGATTTTTCATCCGCGGTATGAGGGGCGTGGTCGGTTGCGATCACATCGATCGTGCCGTCAAGAAGTCCCTCATGAAGGGCTTCCAAGTCTTCCTGCGCGCGCAGCGGCGGATTCATCTTCCAGTTTGCGTCGTTGCCCGGAATGTCGTCTTCAGTCAAGAGCAGATGGTGGGGCGTGACTTCCGCCGTCACCCGGATGCCTGCCGCCTTTGCATCCCGGATCGTCCTCACCGATTCCTTCGTGCTTACATGGCAGACATGATAGTGCGCACCGGCAGCCTCAGCGAGAAGGACGTCCCTTGAGATATGAACGGACTCGGCAATCGACGGGATGCCCGGGATGGCAAGCTCCCTGCTCCGCTTGCCATCGTGCATGGCACCGCCATAGATGAGCGTATTGTCTTCGCAATGGGCCACAACCGGCATGCCGATTTCTGCCGCGTCTTTCATTGCTTCGTACATCATGCCCGCAGACTGTACACCGACGCCGTCATCGGTAAAGGCGAAAGCACCGTTTTGTTTGAGTTCAGCCATATCCGTCCGCTCCTTGCCCGCTTCGCGGATCGTAATCGAAGCATATGGAAGGACGCGTACGAGCGCATTTTCTTCAATAAGCGCATTGACCTTGCCGATGTTTTCCGCCGAATCCGGAACCGGCCGTGTATTGGGCATCGCGCAGATCGTGGTGAATCCGCCGCGTGCCGCCGCTTCTGTTCCCGTCCGGATCGTTTCCTTATGTTCGCCACCCGGCTCGCGGAGATGGACATGCACATCAATCAGTCCCGGAGCGGCAAACCGGCCTCCGCCGTCCACGACCTCATGGCCTTCGTGCGGCAGTTCCTGCCCGATCTCCTTGAAGCGTCCGTCCTCCATGAGGATATCCGCATTCCCGAGTGTCCCGTTTTCATCCAGCATCCGGATGTTTCTGATCAATGTGCCCATCTCAATCTCTCCCCTTCAATATCGTTTCGAGTACTGCCATCCTTACATAGACTCCGTTCTCCACTTGCCGGAATATCCTTGACCGGCTGTGTTCCACCAGTTCGTCCGCAATCTCCACGCCGCGGTTGACCGGCGCCGGATGCATGATGATGGCGCCCTTTTTCATGCGCACCGCGCGGGCGGAAGTCAGACCGTAGCGACGGTGATAGCCTTCGGCAGAAAAGCTGCCTGCCCCGCCATGCCGTTCATGCTGGACGCGCAGCAGCATCACGACGTCACTGTCTGGAAGGACGTCGTCCCAGTCCCCCGCTGCGTCAAAATCGCCCTGCCATTCCGGCGGGCAGAGGATCCGCACCTCAGCGCCGAACATTCCGAGCGCGTCCCGGCAGGATTTTGCGACCCGGCTATGCGAGACGTCGCCGGCAATAGTGACTTTCAGCCCTTCCAGTGTGCCGAACTCTTCCCTCATCGTGAACAGGTCGAGAAGCGTCTGGGTCGGGTGCTGGCCCGAACCGTCCCCGGCATTGATGATGGACACTGACGTCCCTTCCAGCTGTTCGTAGAACCGGTCTTCCGGGTGCCTGACGACCAGCGCGTCCAGTCCGACAGCCTCGAGGGTCTTCACCGTATCGTAGAGGCTCTCCCCTTTCAGCGTGCTGGAGAACCCGGCTTCAAACGGAATCACTTCCAGTCCGAGCCGCCGCTCCGCCATCTCGAAGCTGGTCTTGGTGCGCGTGCTCGGTTCGAAGAACAGGTTGCTGACGTAACGGCTCCGGCCGGTCTCCGGCACTGCCCCGCCCTTTAAGTCGGCCGCCCTGTCGAGGATGCGGCTGATTCCAGCGGGCCCGAGCTGTTTCACCGATAGCAGATGGTCCATGTTGACAGTCCTCCTTATGTAAAAAAGCCTTTCCGGTTTTTCGGAAAGGCTCTTTGAGCTTCGGCGGATACACGGGTCCCGTCCTGGGCTAAAGGGCCTTTCCATATCTCCCGGATATGTTTAAAAGGCGGTTATTCGATTTCCCCTGCTTCGTTGCCTTCCGGCTTCCCGGGCAGCAGCAGGTTAAGCAGGACGCCGAGGATGGCGGCAAGCGCCATTCCTTCGATTTTAAATGTTTCACTGATTTCAATTGCCGCGCCGCCGATCCCCGTTACGAGAATGACAGAGGCGATCACAAGGTTCCGCTGTTTGTCGAAATTGACGCCGTGCTCGACGAGCATTCGCAGCCCCGAGGAGGCGATGATCCCGAACAGCAGGATCGAGATTCCACCAAGCACAGCCTGCGGGATCGTCGCGATCAGCGCCATGAGCTTGCCGAGGAACGAGAACAGGATCGCCAGAACCGCCGCGCCGAATATGACATGGATGCTGAATACCCTTGTCAGCGCCAGGACTCCGATGTTCTCGCCGTATGTTGTCTTCGGCGGGCCGCCGACCAGGCCGCTCAGGAACGTGCCGAGCCCGTCTCCGAGAAGTGAGCGGTGCAGGCCCGGGTCCTTGATGAAGTTCCGGTCTGTGATTCGTCCGAGCACGAGCTGATGCCCGATATGCTCAGAGATCGTCACGATCGCGATCGGCACCATGACGGCAAGCAGCGTGCCCGTAACCTGGAAGTCATAGTGGACGCCCGGGACGATAAAATCCGGAAGAGCGAACCACTCAGCCTTCGACACAGGGGAAAAGTCGATGATTCCGATTGCTGCCGAATAGAGGTATCCGGTAACGATTCCGATCAGGACCGGCATGAGGCTTACGAGGCCTTTAAAGAAGATGATGCAGATCACCGCTGCCGCGAGTGTCACGATTGCAGCCGAGAAGTGCAGGAAGCTGTAGGTGCTCTCCCCGTCCACACTGATCGTGCTCGCCATGCCGACTGCAGTCGGTGCGAGTGCCAGCCCGATCACCATGATGACCGGTCCGACGACAATTGGAGGAAGGAGGCGCATGACCCAGCGGTGACCCGTCTTCCAGATCAGCAGGGAGACGAGCGCATAGACCAGTGAAACGAACAGGCTTCCGATCATTGCGCTTCCGATGCCCCCGGCCTGTGTCGCAACCTGGATCGGGATAATGAAGGCGAATGAAGAGCCGAGGTATGCCGGAACCTTGAATCCGGTCACGAGGATAAACACAATTGTCGCGATCCCGCTTGTCAAAAGCGCGATTGCAGGGCTCAGACCAACCAGCTGAGGGACGAGGATCGTTGCCCCGAACATTGCAAACATATGCTGAAGGCTTAGAGTCACCAGTTTCCCATTGGAAGGTCTGTCTTGGATGTCGAGTACTGCGTTTGCCATGTCCTTGCTCTCCATTCTGTGGGGGTTTTGCTTTTACCGTTTTTCGAGCGTTACGCTGTCTGTGCCGTCCGTCTCCTTCAGGAGGACAGTAACCCTCTCATCTTTCGAGGTCGGGATGTTTTTCCCAACGTAGTCGGGCCGGATCGGAAGCTCCCGGTGCCCCCTGTCGACCAGCACCGCAAGCTGGATGCTTGCCGGGCGGCCCGTGTCCATTAGAGCATCCATTGCCGCGCGGACAGTCCGTCCCGTGTACAGGACGTCATCGATCAGGATGACTTTTCTTCCCGTCAGGTCCTGGTCGATATCGATCTGCTGTACGAGCGGCGCGTCCATTTGTTTTGTCTTGCCGATATCATCCCGGTAGAGGGTGATATCAAGCTCCCCCATGTCGATTGCCGCCCCTTCGATCGCCTCGATCTTGTCAGCCAGCCTCCCTGCCAGATCAACACCCCTTGTTTTGATGCCGACCAGAATACAATTGTCGATGCCTTTGTTGCGCTCGATGATTTCATGGGCGATCCGGGTGACAGCCCGGCCGATCGCCTTGTCATCCAGCAGATTCACTGTTTCTCCCAACGGATTCCCTCCTTATTTCTCCAAAAGAAATACCCTCCAGCCGGAAAGGCAGGAGGGTAGATGTGCAGAATTTATCCGCAGAGCCATGCACTCGGCATGGGTCCCCGGATTCCCGTACAACCTTCCCGGCCTCTCTGGACCGACTTAAAGGTTCGATATTTGATTCGTCTGAGTAACTATACACCTGCCCCCGGAAAGTGTCAATCCCGTTTGCGCAAATTCACGAGAAGCTCCGTGAAGTCATCCGGAAGCGGCGCTTCGAATTCCATGTATTCCCCTGTCCCTGGATGGGTGAACCCGAGGATGCCCGCATGAAGCACCTGTCCGCCGAAGGAAAGCGTCTTTTTCGGGCCGTATTTCGGATCCCCCGCAAGCGGGTGGCCGATATAGCGCATATGAACACGGATCTGATGCGTCCGGCCGGTTTCGAGGCGGCACTCCACGAGTGTGAAGTCCCCGAACCGCTCAGTAACGGTGAAATGGGTGACTGCCTCCCGCCCGCCGTCGATGACAGTCATCCGCTGGCGGTCTTTTGGGTCACGTCCGATCGGGGCATCGATGGTGCCTTCATCGTGCTCAATATTTCCGTGCACCAGTGCGGTATATTTCCGCGTCACGGTCTTTTGGGAAAGCTGTTCGGCAAGGGATGCATGGGCCCGGTCATTCTTGGCTACTGCAAGGAGGCCCGTAGTGTCCTTATCAATCCGATGCACGATGCCCGGCCTGAGCACGCCATTGATGCCCGACAAGTCGGTGCAATGATGCATCAGCCCGTTGACAAGCGTTCCGGTTGCATGGCCTGCTGCAGGATGGACGACCATGCCGCGGGGCTTGTTGACGACCAGCACGTCCCCGTCTTCATGGACGATATCGAGGCCGAGGTCCTCCGGCACGACTTCGAGCAGCTCCGGTTCAGGCTCGGATACTTCGACCCGGTCGCCCTCTTTCAGCTGGTAGTTCGGCTTCACTGTTTTGCCGCCGACGAGGATCATCCCCTCCTTGACCCAGGATTGGACCTTGGAGCGCGTCCATTCCGGATCAAATTCGGACAAGGCTTTGTCGATGCGGCTTCCGCCGTGTTCCGGCGTGATTTCAATAATCTTTTTTTTCATTCGGACACCTTTTTCTTTCGCTTTTCTCTGATTTCCTCAAGAAGCATATGCACAATCAGCAGGATGACCCCGATGGTCAGTGCGGCATCTGCCACGTTGAAAATCGGGAAATCGTAATTGATGACAGGGATCAGTACATCGGCAAAGTCGACGACCTCACCCATCCTCACACGATCGATAAAGTTGCCCAGAGCGCCGCCGAGCAGCATCATGAGGCTCACCCTGAAGCCGGCACCGCCTTCTTTTCCGTATTTGTGGAAATAATACAGGATTCCGGCTACAACGACCACCGTCACGATATAAAACAGCCACATCTGACCCTGGAGCATGCCCCAAGCCGCTCCGCGGTTACGGTGCGACAAAATGGCAAGATACGGCTCCAGTACGGCGATCCGTTCCCCGACTTCCATATGTTTCACGACCAGCCATTTCGTCCATTGGTCAATGATGACGAGGGCCGCCGCGATGGCGTAATAGAATAGCACGTCTTTTCCTCCATCCGATTGAATCCTGTTTATTTTACCATACGTTGCCCCAGCGATGCGTCCGAGATGAAGGGTTCAGGGGAAATGCTTGAGATATGTTTTTTCCCTGCAGGTGTCGTGCAGCGCCACATCGTCGGGGGTTCGTCTATCGCCCTTGTCTGTTCCATTTGGAGTAAGGCCGGCTCAATTGGAGTAACGGCTCCCCGTTTGGAGTATGGACGACCCAATTGGAGTAACGGCTCCTCATATGGAGTAAGGACGGTCTGCAATACAGAAAAACTCACTCGAGATGTCTCAAACCACCGGTAATGATTGGAGGGAAAGCCGTAGGTAACCACTCGGCTTAAGCGGGTAACCATCCACCCCAAGGATCAAAAAAAGAAATCGGACCCGGGCAGTTGCTTCCGGGTCCGATGTTTCTTCTGTTTTGGCTTGATTATGCTTCGTAATGGTTGACGACAACATCGGCACAGCGTGCGCAGAGTTCAGGGTGTTCGGGATTTTCCCCTACAGTGCCGGGCACCGACCAGCAGCGTGCACATTTCTCGCCTTCTGCTTTTTCCACGACGACGCGTACACGGGAGCCCGTTGCATCCGCCGGGGAATGTTCCAGATTACCGCCGATGCGGAAACCGGAGACGATAAAGAACTGCGCGAAGTCGATGTCATCAGAAGTCAGGAGTACCTTCAGGTCTTCCGGTACAAAGACGGTCACAGCCGCTTCGAGCGATTTGCCGATGACTTTTCCATTCCGTGCTTCCTCGAGCGCCTTCAGGACATCATCGCGGACCTCCATCAGTTCAGAGAAGCGTGCCATAAGCGCGAAGTCCTCATCGGATTCCTCGCGTGCATCCGGCATGTCGGTGAGCTGGACGCTTTCCGCTTCCTCGTGCCCGAGGTAGGCCCACATCTCATCTGCTGTGTGCGGGATGATCGGAGACATCAGCTTGAGAAGTGCAGTCAGTGTGTCATACATGACTGTCTGCATCGCGCGGCGGTGCGGATGTTCCGCCGACTCGATGTAGACAACGTCTTTTGCGATGTCCAGGTAGAACGAGCTCAGATCGACCGTGACAAAGTTGTTGACGGAAGTGTAAACCGTCATGAACTCGTACCGGTCGTATGCCTCACGGACTGTACGGATCAGGCGTTGGAGCTTTAGATCCATGTATTTGTCGACCGGACGGAGGTCTTCCGAAGCGACACGGTCCTTCGCAGGGTCGAAGTCCGACAGGTTTCCGTGCAGGAAGCGCAGTGTATTCCGGATCTTCCGGTACACTTCGGAAACCTGCTTGAAGATTGCATCGGAAACGTGGACATCCGCCGTATAGTCTGCAGACGATACCCACAGCCGGAGGATGTCTGCGCCCATCTGGTCCATGACCTTGGCAGGGACGATGACGTTGCCGAGCGACTTGCTCATTTTGCGTCCCTCGCCATCAAGCGTGAATCCATGGCTGAGGATGCCTTTGTATGGCGCATGGCCGTTCACGGCAACGGAAGTCGTCAGGGACGAGTTAAACCAGCCGCGGTACTGGTCAGACCCTTCAAGGTACAGGTCGGCCGGATAAACAAGATCGTCGCGTTCGACGAGGACGCCCTGATGAGTCGACCCGGAGTCGAACCAGACATCCATGATGTCCGTCTCTTTCGTGAACTGGCCGTTCGGGCTGCCCGGATGCGTGAAGCCTTCCGGAAGCAGGTCTGCGGCTTCACGCTCAAACCAGACATTCGATCCGTGCTCGCGGAACAGCTTCTGGACATGGGTGATCGTTTCATCGGTGATGATGGACTCTCCGTTTTCCGCGTAGAATACCGGGATCGGAACTCCCCAAGCGCGTTGCCTGGAGATACACCAGTCACCGCGGTCACGGACCATGTTGAAGAGGCGGGTTTCTCCCCATGCAGGCGTGAACGATGTGTCACGGATTGCCTGAAGCAATTCTTCCCGGAACTTATCAATCGATGCAAACCACTGCGAAGTGGCACGGAAGATGACCGGCTTTTTGGAACGCCAATCGTGCGGGTACGAGTGTGTGATGAACTCGAGATGCACAAGGGCTCCTTTTTCGCTAAGCGCTTCAGTGATCGGCTTGTTGGCATTGTCATAGAAGATGCCTTCAAAGCCCGGCGCCTCATCGGTCATGAAGCCGCGGTCATCCACAGGGCACAGAACGTCGAGACCGTTTGTGCGTCCGACGCGGAAATCGTCTTCCCCGTGGCCCGGTGCCGTATGGACACAACCGGTACCGGCGTCGATCGTCACGTGATCGCCCAGCATGATCAGGGAATCCCTGCCGTAAAGAGGATGTTCGGCAGTGAGATGCTCAAGCTCGCGGCCCTTCAGCTCACGCAGCGTCTCGACTTGTTCCCATCCGACCTTGGAAGATACGTCTTCCAGCAGATCCTTTGCCAGGATATATTTTTTGCCGTCCGCTGAGACGACAGAGTAGTCAAAGTCCGGATGTACGGAGATCCCCAGGTTGGCAGGGATGGTCCACGGAGTTGTCGTCCAGATCAGGAAGTTCACATCCGCTTCCAGAACCCCCTTGCCGTCTTTGACAGGGAAGGAGACATAGATGGAAGGAGACTTTTTGTCCTTGTATTCGATTTCCGCTTCGGCAAGTGCAGATTCACTCGAAGGCGACCAGTAAACAGGCTTTTTCCCCTTGTAGATGTAGCCTTTTTTCGCCATATCGCCAAAGACGCCAATCTGGCGTGCCTCGAACTCAGGCTTCAGGGTGATGTATGGGTTTTCCCAGTCGCCGCGGACACCGATCCGCTTGAACTGTGAACGCTGCCGGTCGATCTGCTCGAGCGCATAAGCTTCGCAGAGTTCACGGAACTCGGCAACCGACATTTCTTTCCGGTTAACACCCTTGTTGACCAGCGCCTGCTCGATAGGCAAGCCGTGAGTATCCCAGCCGGGCACATAAGGGGCGTGGTAGCCGGTCATGGAACGGTGCCGGACGATGATGTCCTTCAGCACCTTATTGAGTGCATGGCCCATGTGGAGGTCGCCGTTAGCATACGGTGGCCCGTCATGAAGCACAAAAAACGGACGGCCCTTTGTGCGATCCTGGACTTTTTGATAGATGTCCATCTCTTCCCATTTTTCCTGCATCCTCGGTTCATTTTTCGGCAGGTTGCCGCGCATCGGGAATTCCGTCTTCGGCATGAGCAGTGTGCTCTTGTAATCCATCCTAATTCCTCCTCTTATTGAAGCCTGCAGAAGCAGGCGGCCATCCAAAATAAAAAAAGCCCCGTCCCTAAAAAGGGACGGAGCCTCAGCCCGCGATACCACCCTCATTGCGGCACGCGTGCGCACCGCCTCTCGGACACCATAACGCGGTGTAACGGGACTGCTTACTCTGATTCCGCAGTCCGGCTCCGGAGCGATTTTCGGAGGCGGCTTCCGCACCGGGCTCCCACCGCCCCCGGCTCGCTTTGGCATCCGCTGCCCCTACTGTCTCCGTCTTCGCCTTTTAATTCGGATAGTTGCATTTCACTTGACGTCATTATAAAGAATCGCGGGACGGCGGTCAAGGCAGCTTACTCCTGCCCTGCCTCCGCTTCCATCTTTTCCAGTTCGGAAGTGTCGACTTCATAATCCATCAGCAGCTCCCAGTCGTCGGTGTTGATCATCTCAAGCTGCGCCTCGGCAAGCATGCGGAACCGGTTGCGGAAAACCTTGGACTGCTTTTTCAGCTCTTCGATTTCCACAGCGATCCGGCGGGCCTTTGACAGTGCGTCATTGACAATCCGGTCGGCATTCTTTTCCGCTTCCTTGACGATCAGCTTCGCTTCCTTCTGGGAGTTGCGGCGAACTTCTTCCGCCGCTTCCTGTGCGATCAGGATGGAAGACTGGAGCGTGTTTTCGATCGTGGTGAAGTGCGTGACCCTTTCGGTCGTCATGTTGAGCTGTTCTTCCAGGTGTTTGTTTTTCTGGAGAACAGATTCGTAATCTTTCATGATCTGTTCAAGGAACTCATTGACCTCGTCTTCATCAAATCCCCGGAACGAGCGTCCGAATTCCTTGTTATGTATATCAAGCGGTGTCAATGCCATTGTGTTGCATCTCCCCTTTTTCAAACTCCGTTGTGACCTATTATACATGTAGCCGGCTTCCCTGACACGGCAAATCCGAAATTTTTGGCGGTCACACGGGCATCCTGCCGATATGCGGCAGGGAGCGGACTTATATCAACTTGCCGATGACCAGGCGGATGCGCTCTTTTTTTGTGCGGCCGCCGATTTCCTCAATCCGGATCCGGCCGTGCCCCCGTACGGAAAGCAGGTCCGAATCGGACAGTTCGTATGAAACAGACTCACGGACGGCATGATTGACTTTCACCTTGCCGGATTGGATGAGCATTGCCGATTTCTGCCTGGACAGGTTCAGGGCTCCCGCGATGACCGTGTCCAGCCGGAGGGATGAAACCGTAAGCGATTCCTCCTGATACTGCTCTGCAAGGGGTAGAAACTCTTCCTGGGACCGGACTTCGGCAATGCGGACCTTTGCTTTCCCTACAGCCTGCAGATTGGCGATGAGGTAGTCGGTCAGGGAGGCATCTGCAGCAAATTGGACCACGCCGTCCCCTGTCCGGATATCCCCGAACCTGGACCGGTCTATGCCGAGGCCGGTAAGGGATCCGAGCACATCGCGATGGCCGATCTCGATGAACTTGGAGGGGTAGCGGATTTCCATCACAGAGATCTCCTCGTCCCCGGGCTGAGCCTCATAATAGGAGGGTGCGATGATCATACGCTGACGCTCCGCCCCCGGGAGCCCCCCAAACTCCAAAAGAATGAAGTCTCCTGAACCTGCAATTGCCCGAACGATATACCGCTGTCTCGGATCAAGGAAGCCGGTCAGCTTTGGCGTGTAGCGATCCTCCACTTCCGTCACCCATCCGTTCACCCGTTCGATGAACGGCTGCTCATCTTTTCTGAAATGCTGTAACATCCCTTCCATCCTCCGACTCCGTCCTTCCTGTTGAATTGACATCTTGTTGACTTTTTCATGGCCTGTGGAATCGGGCCGTTTAAAAAGCCTCCCCATATCCCAGCCGCTGTGCGGGTGGGGATGCGGGGAGGCTGCAGACTTGCCGGAATCGTCCGAAACGAGGACCATCGCAGCGGTTACGCGATCATACCGAACACGGTGTAGAGACCTCGGACAATCAGATTCAGTGCAATCAGGGCAACGATCGGAGAAATATCGATCATGCCGATCGGCGGGATGATCTTCCTGAAAATGTCCAGGTAAGGTTCGCAGATTTTGGCGAGGAGCCGGCCGATGGATGTCTCCCTCGTACTCGGCACCCATGACATCAGAACGTAAATGACCAGCAGGATCGAATAGATCTGTGCTGCGTTGGCCAGTAGATTAAACAATGCCCACATATGACTTTATCTCATCCCATCATTCAAATTCATCGTACAGAAACTCGGAGATCTCTCCGGACAATTCCACATTCTCCGGTACACATAGGAAAATGTCTTGCCCGATCCGTGTAATATCTCCTCCGAGAGCATAAACAGTGCCGCTCAGGAAGTCGATGATGCGCGTACCCGACCCATGGTCGATCCGCTGGAGATTCACGACAACCGTACGCTTATTCTTCAGGTGCTCCGCAATGTCCTGCGCTTCCGCGTAGACGCGGGGTTCTGACAGGATCATCTTGGAGGACTTCTTGATGCTTTGCAGGCTCACCACGTTCGCGCCTTCCTGCGGACGTGCCGGAGCCGGCTTGCGTCGTTCTTTCTGGCGCCAATCCTGGTCCGCCTGGCGCGGCGGCTCCGGTCGCGGCTGTTGTGCGGGAGCCGGCTGTCTTTTTTCCTGCATTTCCTCTTCCTCCTCTTCAAGATAGAAGAAGTTCTTGAACTTGTCCTTGAAGCTCATGAGCGTTCCCCGCTTTCATAGCCGACAATGGCGGTGCCGATCCGGACGAATGTCGCCCCTTCCTCGACCGCTATGCCGAAATCGTTTGACATGCCCATTGATAGTTCGGTGCAGGGCGCATTCGGCAGGCCGAGAGAAGAAATCTCATCGCGCAGCTCGCGAAGCCCGCGAAATGTGCGCCTGATCACTTCCTCATCATCCGTATTCGGCGCCATCGTCATCAGGCCGACGATCCGGATTTTGTCATATGCGCCGAGCATTCGGATAAAATCAGCCGTTGCTTCCGGAGCTACACCCGATTTGGATGCTTCGCCCGAAACATTAACCTGGACAAAGCAGTCCACAGGCTGATCTGCCCGTTTCTGGATCTCCTTTGCCAGGCTTCCGCGGTCCAGTGAATGCAGAAAGTCGATCCGGTCGACGATGTCCCTGACTTTCCGGCTCTGGAGGGAGCCGATAAAATGCCATCGGGCATCGGAACCGATGGCGGAATGCTTCTGATCGAGACCTTCGTTTCGGTTCTCACCCAGATCACCGATTCCTGCATTGATCACTTCCCGGGCGCGCTCGGGACCGACCGATTTAGTCACGGCTACAATGGTGACTTCTTCCGGGCTGCGTCCGGCACGCCTGCACGCCTCGTTTATCTGCTGCTGAATATCGTTCAAACGTTCTGCTACAGTCGACAATTCAATTCCCACTTTTCTCTACGTTGCTGAATTCATTGTAACAAGGCGGGAACGCTTTTTCAATGACTTCCCATTCCTATTCCTTGGCGGCATCATCGACGAGGACGACATCCTTTCCGATGACCATCACCCTGCGAAGCGGAACTTTCACAGGCGCCTCACCGTTTCCGAAAAGGCGGATCTTTTCCATCCCGCCCACGTGGAAATATTCGATAGTCCCGTCTTCCGTCGAGATCGTGGCATCAACCGCAAATCCGAGCTGACGGCCCCTTCCGGCTTCAATAAACTCCTTTTTCTGCAAATCGGAAAATTTCAAGACGGACCCCTCCCGTATAGCTTATGCACAACAGTCACTGAAAAGAGCCTGCGTTCCCCCGCTAAGTAACTTAGCGGTTACGAATGCAAATTTCCCGGGAAAGGATGCTTATCATGCACTTAATACGGAAAAAGAGCCCGCTTCCGTCCATACTGAACGGAAACAGGCAATTGCATTGATCACTTTTTCTTGTCTTTTTCCTGATCGAGCGTTTCCCGGATAATTCCGATGGCATGTTTTTCGAGTCTGGAAATCTGCGCCTGTGAAATACCGAGTTCCCTCGCGATCTCCGTCTGTGTCTCACCGTAATAAAAACGCTTGGATAGGATTTTCTGCTGACGGGCATCCATTTTTCCGACTGTGTCCTTGACCGAGACATACGTCAGCCAGCGATCCTCACTGACAAGCGTGTCCTGCAGCTGGTCCATCATTGTTACAGGATCCCCTCCGTCATGGTGGATCGGCTCATGCAGGGACAGAGGATCCTGTATGGCATCCAGCGCGAACAGGATATCTTCTGAAGTGATGCCGGTCAGCTTCGACAGATCGTCCAGGGTTGGCTCTCTTAGCTGCTCATGGACAAACTGCTCCTTCGCTTTCATCGCTTTGTAAGCGATATCACGCAACGAACGTGACACCCGGACCGCATGATGGTCCCGCAGATGTCTGCGGATCTCCCCGATGATCATCGGCACAGCGTAAGTAGAAAAACGGACATTATGCTTAAGGTCGAAATTATCGATGGATTTCAAGAGACCGATGCAGCCCACCTGGAACAGGTCATCCGCCTGCTCCCCCCTATAGGCGAACCGCTGAACAATACTCAGGACGAGCCGAAGATTGCAGATGACCAGCTCATCTTTGGCCGACTGATCACCCGACTGCATCCGCTTGAATGTTTCTCGCATGTCTTCATGGGACAGGAGCGGAAGTTTCGAAGTATCGATTCCGCAAATCTCCACTTTCATGTTGGACATCTCATCATCCTCCGGACATTATGACTTTTCTCTGTTTCCCTACAGTCTGTCCGGAGATTGTTGTCCTATTCCCGATGGAGCCCCGCCAATTTCATCCATCAGCTGACCGGATGGTTCAGCAATCCTCTCAGGTCACTGATAATTTTCTTTTCAAGCCTGGATATATAGGACTGTGAAATGCCCAGATGGTCTGCGACTTCCTTTTGCGTCATTTCTTCTTTGCCGGATAGTGCAAAGCGGCATTCCATAATGTATCGCTCCCGGTCGTTCAGCCTGGAGATCGCCTCTACGACATGCTGACGCTCGATTTTCTTCTCGACATCTTCCGTGATGATGTCCTCATCCGTTCCGAGTATGTCCGAGAGGAGCAGTTCATTACCATCGGCATCCGAGTTCAGCGGCTCATCAAACGACACTTCTGACTTCATGCGGCTTGTCTTTCTCAGATGCATGAGGATTTCGTTTTCAATGCAGCGGGACGCATAGGTGGCGAGTTTGATTTTTTTCTCCGTATCAAAAGTCTCGATCGCCTTGATCAGTCCGATGGCTCCGATGCTGATGAGATCTTCGATATTGGTCTTTGTATTCTCGAAACGGCGGGCGATATATACGACAAGCCGCAGGTTTTTCTCGATCAGCCGGTCACGCGCTTCCCGATCGCCATTCATAAATCGCCGGATCGTCTCTTCCTCTTCTTCCTTCGTAAGCGGGACCGGAAGGGATTCGTGTCCCCCGATATAGTATGTCCCGTCCTTCTTGATGGTCTGAAGCAGTACCGCAATCCATTTTTTAAGACCTGTCAGCATCTGTCGATCCCCTTTCTTTGAGATGGATGAGGGAGGAGCGGTGGAGGATGGCGTCTGCGCCCAGCGGATATTCGGCAGCGTTTTCAGTGAAGACGATATACCCGCCCAGCCGGACATTTTCCGGTCCACAGAAGCCCCAACTGCTGACCCGGAAACCGACAGCCCATGCGCTGCCGCCAACAGTCTGGAGGCGGATCGGCCGCAGTGCGCTCCGAAACTCAGCCGGGAATACGCTCAGGTCCGGAACGCCGTCCTTCGGCAAATTCTCAAGTGCTGCCCGGATTTCCCGCGGCAATTGTTCTTTTACTGCCCGGTAGGAAATAAAATGGACAGGAGCACCGGATAGAGGCTCCGTGCAGGCATTCCCTGAATCAGCGAATGCGGAAATTGGAATGTTCTTCCCGAATAATTCAATCTCGGTTTCCACCCGGAAGTCCGCGGCTGCTGCATCATCCTCCGCGCCTCTCCACCTGACCGCAAGCAGGTGAAGGCCGCCGGAGGCGAACAGACAGGATGTAAATACGGCCGCAGTGCCCCCGATACCGAAACCGGAAGGATTGACCACCGTCAAAAGGCCGCCGGCAAAAAGTGCCGCCGTCAATGTTGCTCCGGCCCCTTTCAGTGCCGCATTCCGGTGCAGGCCGAACGCAATCACCGTCATCGCCACGAATGCCGCTGCCGCAGGAACAATTGCACCACCGAACAGCACCACCGGAAACGCTCCGGCAACTGCGGCTGCAAGGAGTCTGCGCTTGCCCGCCGGGCGATGGCATACCTTGTCCGCAAATGAAAGAATCAGGTAATTGAACGCCGAATTCACTGCGATCGCCACTTCTCCGTACATGGCTCCCCCTCCCTTGTCCATACAGTATCACGCCCCGTTTGCAGGCCCTGTCGGAACCCGGTACGGACAGGCCTGAAAATTCGGACAGGAGACGACAGAATCAGGGACGTTTCAGCTGGCCTATACATCTCATCCTGAAAAGCAAAAAGCCCCATCTGCATCTATGCAGATGGGGCTTTCCGGTATTGTCGGATTCCACTTATCTTCTCCGGCGATTGCGGAGGAATGTCGGAACATCGAGTGCATCTTCCTGATGTTGCTGACTTTGCCGCTGCGGCGCTTCCTGCTGGTAGTGGCCGCCCTGCTGGTCGTCACGGTCCCGGTAGTCATTGCGGGATGGCGCAGGCTGCTGAGGACGTTCCGGACGGGCAGACTGTTGCTGGACGCGCCCTGCGCTGAAGCCTCCACCACGGGTGGTCCGCTGGGAAAGCTGTTCTTCGGTGAACCCGGTTGCAATGACAGTCACAACGATTTCATCCTTGAGGTTGTCGTTGATGACCGAGCCGAAGATCATGTTCACTTCTTCATCTGAAGCGCTGGCGACGATGTCGGCAGCTTCCTGAACTTCGAACAGGCTGAGATTCGAGCCGCCTGTGATATTCATCAGAACACCCTTGGCACCATCGATCGATGTTTCGAGAAGCGGACTTGAGATGGCCTTCTTGGCCGCCTCTGAAGCCCGGTTCTCGCCTGAAGAGACGCCGATACCCATAAGTGCAGAACCCTTATTCTGCATGATTGTCTTCACATCGGCAAAGTCGAGGTTGATGAGTCCCGGAACTGCGATAAGGTCGGAAATGCCCGACACGCCCTGACGAAGGACATTGTCCGCTTCACGGAACGCTTCAAGCATTGGTGTGTTCTTGTCGACAATCTCAAGAAGGCGATCGTTCGGGATGACGATCAGTGTATCGACCGACTCCTTCATGGCCGCGATGCCGCCGATTGCCTGTGTCGCACGCTTGCGTCCCTCGAAGGTGAACGGCCGTGTAACAACTCCGACTGTCAGAGCACCGAGATCCTTGGCGATCTGGGCGATAACAGGTGCCGCACCTGTTCCGGTGCCGCCGCCCATTCCGGCGGTAACAAAGACCATGTCAGCGCCGCGCAGCGCTTCCTCGATCTGTTCCTTGCTTTCTTCGGCCGCTTTTTTCCCTACTTCGGGATTTGCACCGGCGCCGAGGCCGCGTGTCAGCTTTTCCCCGATCTGGAGTGTTACCTCAGCCTGGGACAGCTTGAGAGCCTGGGCATCCGTATTGACTGCGATGAACTCCACGCCCTGTACCCCGTGTTCGATCATCCGATTTACTGCGTTATTGCCGCCGCCGCCAACGCCGATGACTTTGATGACAGCTAGCGCGTCGATATTAGTATCAAATTCCAGCATGGTTTCTCCTCCTATGGATGTACGGGTGACTTCCGATCAATCAAAGAATTTATCAAAGATTTTCTTCATCCGGTTGACGACCTTGTCCTGGCCATCCTTTTCCCGTGGTTCTTTTTTCTTTTTGGCGGGAGCCGGCGCTGCCGTCTCCATCTCTTCGCCAAATGGGGAGTCCCCGCGGTGACCAAAGAACTCGTCTTCAAGGCGGGCATAGCGGATAAGGCCGACAGAGGACGAGAACTTCGGTTCCCGGACACCGATGAATTCCGGGACATATGTCCGGACGCGGGTCTGCAGGACCTCCCTTGCAAGCTGCGGAAGCCCCTCGAGCTTCGCCGTACCCCCGGTCAGGACAATCCCCCCGGGCAGATCCCGGATATCCATCCGGTACAGCTCGTCCAGCACCATCTCGAAGAGTTCCTCAAGACGGACCCCGATGATTTCGGAAATATACTTCTGGCTGTACTGGTCTTTCGTCTCCATGCCGGCTACCGGCACTTCAAACAGTTCATCCTCGGAAGCATCATCGTAGTAGGCATGTCCGTACTGGTGCTTGATCTGTTCCGCCTGTTCGGTCGTCGTTTTCAGGACAATCGACAGGTCTTTCGTCACATGGTCGCCGCCCACCGGGATGACGCCCGCCGAAATGAGGCGGCCGTCTCCGAATACGGCGACAGTCGTGGAACCTCCACCGATATCCACATATGCGGTTCCATGGCTTTTCTCGTCCTCGGTAAGGGCGAAATATCCTGCCGCGAGCGGCTGCAGGTAGATTTCTCTGATCTGCAGGCCTGCTCGCTCCACACAGCGGAGAATATTGTGCAGAAGCGTCCGCGATGTTGTCACAAGCGTCGCATCCATCTCAAGGCGGACGCCGATCATGCCGCGCGGGTCCTTGATTTCATCGAGGTCATCGACGATGAACTGCTGCGGGATGATGTTGATGAGCTCCCGCTCCGCCGGAATCATCACTTCCGCGGATCTCATGACCCGGTCAAGGTCATCGTCCGTAATCTCGCGGTTTTCGCTGTTCACCGCCACGACGCCCTTTACCTGCTGGAGCATGACCTGATTGGCCGGGATGCCCAGCACGACCTCCCTGATCGACATTCCGATCATCCGCTCGGCCTGTTCAACTGCCTTCCGGATGGACTGGACAGTCGCATCTATATCTACAATGGCACCCTTCCGGATGCCTTCCGATTTAACATTTCCGACTCCGATTACGTGCAGCGAACGATCCGTCATTTCCCCGATCAGCACTTTTACGGAGGAGGAACCGATGTCGAGTGAAACATACATATCGGCTTGACTCACGGATGGCACCTCCTTCTGATCCTCTTAACAATCATTCTATTTCATTCTCAAGACAATGTTAAGTATATTCGTGAATTATGTTGAAAATCCTTCAATTCCCGATACAACTCTACTTTAAACGTTTTTACAAGGCCAGGGCAAATGATTGTATGCTGTCCCGGTCCCGAGCTTGCGATTCCTGATCATGGAATCTCGATCTCCTGCTGGTCGCCTTCTTCCTCTTCCTCGGCATTTCCGCTTTCACCATCTCCGTATACTTTCTCGTAGCTGCTGAAATAAACACCCGCTTCAAGGTCGATTACCCCTCTTCCCTCTTCGGTCAGTTGTGCGACAATCGAAGGATAATAGGCCATCTTTTCGGCGAATCCGCTGATAACGCCCCTGACTTCATACCCATCTGCCATGAACGCCGTGATGGAGCCTTCACCGGTATGCTTCAATTCCGAGATGAGGGAAGTGACGGAAGGCGGCAGTTCTTCGAGCTCGCGCACCATTTTCTCCATCTGGTCCCCTTCTTCGAATTCCGAAAGCACCGGTGCGGGAGGCGGCGTGTCGGAAGTACGGCTGAAAGTCGTCCCGTCCGCCAACACAGGATGAAACCCGGAGTCTGTCTGGATCAGCGCCACAGTCTCGAACTCGTCCACCCGTATGACGACGTCACGGAAGTCTTCCCTGATGACTTCTGCCTTTCCGACGCCCTCCAGGGAAGTGATCTTCTCCTCGATTTCACTGGCGCGAAAACCCCAGAGCGCATCACCCGCCCGCACACCGGAAAACTGGATATATTCTTCCCCTGCCCGGAGGCCCGCGCCTTCGACCCTGATATCCCTTACTTTACTGAGCGGTGACTGCAAATAAAGCAGCACGGCCAGCATGATCAGGAACAGGACCAGGAGAAACAGGAAATTCCGGTTGGTCCTTCTTTTTCTCCTCTCTTTAAGAGAAGGGATACGGTCTTCGATATCGATCACTTTATCCAAACGCAAGGCCTCCTTTCAGCCCTTTCCCCCACTGGCTCCAAATCTCAGGATGAGGGCTGCCGCAATCCAGGCGGCAAGCAATGATGATCCGCCGTAGCTGATAAACGGCAAGGTGACGCCTGTAACGGGAAGCAGTCCTGTTACGACCCCGATATTCAGAAAGGTCTGGAAACCGAGCATCGCCGCCATCCCTGATACCATCTGCAGTGAGAACGGATCCCGCTGTCGTGCAGCCAGACCGAAAGCTGCGGCTGTCAGCACGAAAAAGAGAAGAATCACCGCCGCGGAACCGATGAACCCGATTTCCTCAGCAATAATAGAAAAAATGAAATCATTCTGCGGTTCAGGCAGATAAAGATATTTTTGCCGGCTCTGTCCATAACCGTAGCCTAGAAGGCCGGCCGGGCCGACTGCAAGAAGTGACTGGATTCCCTGGAATCCGCTTCCCAGCGGGTCGCTCCACGGATCAAGAAATGCCTTGATCCGGTCGAGCCGGTAAGGGGCGGCTGCAATCAGCGCCGTAATACCGGCTGCCCCCGCCGCGCCAAGGCCAAAAAAGAACTTCAGCGGATAACCCGCGATCAAAAGCACACAAAACGCTGAAACGGTCATGATCATCATCGAGCCGAAGTCCGGCTGAAGCATGATCAGCCCCGCCGGAAGAAGGATCACAGCCAGATGAGAGAGTTTGAAAACCTTGCGGCCCTTTTGCTCTCCCAGCATGGATGCAAGCTTTCCGATCACGGCGATTTTCGTGAACTCCGCCGGCTGCAGACTAAATGGCCCGAGTGCAATCCAGCTCTGCGATCCGTTCCTGACTGCACCGATCCCCGGTATCAGAACCCCCACAAGCAGGATGATGGACAGGATGTAGACGGTGTTCCAGAACGTTTTGTTCCCGATGCCCCGGAAGCGGAGGACAAATGCCGCAGCTGCCAATGAAACGGCAAGATAAACACCCTGCTTTAATGCAAAGGGGAGGGAATCTTCGTAATGGACTTCTCCCCAGTAAGATCCGGCAGAATGGACAAATGCAACTCCCAGGAGGCTGAGTGCTGCTGCTGCAGCGGCAAATAGGATGAGGAGCTTTTTTTCCAGTGCATGCATCCTTCCTTGTTATGGATCGGCGGCCTGCCCGGGGACCTTAAAGTTTCCGGACCGCCTCGATAAAGCGGTCTCCCCGTACCTCGAAGCTTTCATACTGATCCCAGCTGGCGCAGGCCGGCGACAGCAGGACAGTATCCCCTTCCCTGGAGACACCGGCTGCGATTTCCGTCGCCTGCTCGATGTCATCCGCATCAAGGATACCGGTAATACCGCACGACTCTGCGAACTCACGGAGCCGTCCGGCAGTCTGCCCGAAGACGACAATCTCCCGGACACGGCCCATGAACGGCCGAAGCTCCTCGAATGAATGTCCACGGTCCAGCCCGCCCGCCAGCAGGACGACCGGGCCCGCGAATGCCTCGAGGGCACTTTTGGTTGCGAGGGTATTGGTAGCTTTGGAGTCGTTGTAAAACCTCCGTTTTTTCCATTCCCGGACGAATTGCGTCCTATGCCGGACACCCGAAAACGAAGAGAGGACGTCTTTCACTGCGTCCAGCGGGCAGCCGTATGTAAGGGCTGCAGCCGTCGCCGACAAGATGTTCTCCAGATTGTGGCGTCCCGGCAGCAGAATGGCGGACCGGTCAAGCAACTTCTCACCGTACCAATAGACCGATTCTTCGTCCGCACTGATCCCGTCTTCCGCGCGCCCGGACAGCGTGAACGGAATTTTCCTTGCGCGGGACCTTGCGGCATAATCCGCGACGGCCTTCTGATCAGCGTTGTAGATTAAGACGTCATCCGGCAACTGATTCCGGGTGATGTTAAATTTCGCTTCCCCGTATTCGTCGAAAGTCCCATGGTAATCGATATGTGCTTCATAAAGGTTCGTCCAGATGGCAATTTTCGGACGGAACTGCTCCGTACCCATCAGCTGGAACGAAGACAGCTCGATGACGATGGCCTGATCCGCCTCCGCGTCCGCTGCCACCAGGCATGACGGGGTGCCGATGTTGCCGGCGATCAGCGGATGCTTGCCCCCGATATTGAGCATATGGTAGAGGAGCGTGGTGGTCGTTGTCTTTCCGTTGGAACCCGTGACGCCGAGCAGCGGGGCCTCGCTGATCAGATATGCCAGCTCCACTTCAGTCCAGACAGGGATGCCGGCATCGACCGCTTGCGAGATGATCGGATGATCATAGCGGATTCCCGGATTTTTGACGATCAAGTCGAATCCGCGGTCAAGAAGTCCCTCCGGATGGCCGCCGAGAATTACCTCGACCCCCATCTTCCGGAGGGGGCCGGCTTCCGGATCTTCCGCGCGGGTATCATTCACTGTTACTTCAGCACCCATGCGCTTCAGGAGCCGGGCTGCTGCAGAGCCGCTTTTTGCGAGTCCCAGCACGAGAACCTGTCTTCCATCAAATTGATCGATCTGTTTCATTTCAGATCACCTCCGGTAAAACCGCGATGAGTGCAGCGGCAAGCGCTGCCGTCCAAAAAACGATGACCACTTTCCATTCTGACCATCCCGACAGTTCGAAATGGTGATGGATGGGACTCATCTTGAAAATACGCTTGCCTGTAGTCTTGAATGAGATCACCTGCAGGATGACAGACAGCGTCTCAATGACAAAGACAATTCCCACAAGCAGCAGGAGCAGCTCTTGCTTCATCAGGACGGACAGCATCGCCAAAACGCCTCCAAGCGCAAGTGAGCCGGTATCTCCCATGAAGATCTTTGCCGGATTCGCATTGAACAAAAGGAAGCCGAGCAGCGCCCCCGTCACGGAAAATGCGACAAGGGAAAGGTCTTCCTGTCCGTAGACAAGCCCAAGTACACCGAACGCGGCGAATGCGATCGACGAGGTGCCGGCGACAAGCCCATCCAGGCCATCCGTCAGGTTGACGGCATTCGAGAATCCGACCAGCCAGAAGATGAGGAACAGGACGTAGAACGGCCCCAGATCGATCTCGAATGATGTAAACGGCAGCCCGACGGTTGTCTCAAACGGCCCTAAACGAAGCAAAAGGTAAGAGATGACCGCAATGACAATCTGGCCAATCAGCTTCTGCAGGGATGTCAGCCCCAGATTGCGCTTCAGGACAACCTTGATAAAGTCATCCAGGAATCCGATCAGCCCGAAACCTGCAAGAACGAGCAGAAGTACGACCGTCTGAGTTGTCAGCAGGCCGTTCATCCAGCCAAAAACAAGCGCGGATACGACAATGGAAATGATGAAAATAATGCCCCCCATTGTAGGCGTCCCCGCCTTTTTCTGGTGTGCCTGTGGTCCCTCCTCCCGGATGCTCTGGCCGAATTTCAGCCTTCGCAGCATCGGGATAAGCGGAAGCGCAAGAAGCGCGGATATGATAAAAGCGATCGCAATGATCGTGATGGTCGTGGCGAGTGTCATGTATTCTCGTTCTCCTTTAAAGACAGCGGTACCCTTTCCGGCACCTTGCATCGTTAATCTTTTTGTTCAGGCTCCGCGTAAAGATGGAGCGTGCCCGATTCTTCCATAAGCACTCCCGGCTCCGGCAGCTGCCGGACGACGGTTCCGCCTTGTTTGCCGTGCCATTCCAGTTTCACAGTGTACAGCATCTGCCTGATTTCGTCATATGTTTTCCCGGTCAGGTCCGGAACCCGGATCTGGATGGGGTCTCCCCATCGGTATTCCCGCTCCAGCTGACCTTTTCTCGGTCCGATCTCCCTGACGGATGCAATATCGCCAAGAATTCTGCCGACAATCGGCGCGGAGATGGTACCGCCGAACTGAACTTCGTTTTTTGGACTGTCCACCGCAACGTAGACAAGCACATCGGGATCATCCGCAGGCGCAAAACCGATAAAGGATACGATGTAGTCGCCTTCCTTGTACCGTCCGTCCTCGACCTTCTGCGCGGTCCCGGTTTTGCCGGCGACTCGCAGTCCGTCGACAAATGCATTGCGTCCGGACCCGTTGGCAACAACCGATTCCAGCGATTCCCGCACTTTCTTGGACGTTTCCTCGCTGATGACCCTGCGCTTTTCCTCCGGGGTGTTTTCCTCAATCGGCCGGCCTGTTTCCGGATCCAGCACGCGGCGGACGACGTACGGCTTCATGATTCTGCCCCCATTGACGGCAGCCGCGACCGCCTGCACCTGCTGGATTGGCGTGACGGAAATTCCCTGCCCGAACGAAGTCGTCGCATGCTCCACAGGTCCGAACGCTTCTTCTGAAAACAGGATTCCGGACGCCTCGCCGGCAATGCCGGAACCGGTTGTCTGGCCAAATCCGAAGTCGCGGATGTACTGCATGAGCTTTTCTTTGCCGACGCGCTGGCCGAGTTCGATGAATCCTGGGTTGCAGGAATTCTCGACGACCTCCAGGAATGACTGGGAACCGTGCCCTTCACGCTTCCAGCAACGGAGCCTGGCCCCTTCAACCAGTGCATAGCCGGGATCGTGGAAGTGGTCTTCTTCCAGGTTGACCTTCCCTTCCTCAAGCGCCGCAGCCAGGGTGATGATCTTGAAAGTAGACCCCGGCTCAAAGGTCATCCATACCGGCAGATTCCGGTTGAAAATAGACGGGTCTACCGATGCATAATCAGCCGGGTCAAAATTCGGCGAGGAAGCGAGGGCAAGAATCTCACCTGTGTCCGGATCCATGACAATCGATAACGCCTGTGTGGCGTCATACTTGAGCATGGCCTGCTCAAGTTCACGTTCCACAATTTCCTGGATGCGTACATCAATCGTCAGCTCCACATCAGCACCGCCGCCTCCCTCCACCCAGCCATCTCCGACATGGGGCAGCGGATTGCCTTTTGCATCTGTAAACAGCCGGACTTTTTCCCCTTTCCCGGTAAGCTTTCCGTCATACGCAAACTCGATGCCTGCCAACCCCTGGTTGTCATAGCCAGTGAAGCCGACGAGCCGGGACAGCATCTGGCCATATGGGTAGTCCCTTACATAGTCAACACCGGTATAAAGCCCGGGGATTCCCATTTTCCCGATTCGGACGGCCGTCTCATACGGAATGTTCTTGCCTTCAGGCGCGAGTTTAATGATAGACGCTCTTTTGGACATTTGCTCTTCCAATTTTTTCGGATCTGCGTCGATCAGGGGTGCAAGCGTCTTTGCCGCAGCGGCAATGTCCCGATTCTGGGAAGGCATGAAATATAGGGTGGGTGCAATCCGGTTGCCGATGATGCGATTGCCGTTCCGGTCGAGGATCTCTCCCCGCTTCCCGGCAAACGGAAGCTCCCGGTCCCAGTTCTCCATCGCCTTCTCGGTCAGTTCCGCATTGCGGATGACCTGGACATGGAACAGTTTTGCGAGCAGTGCGGCAAACAGGACGGCGAGGACGAGAAAGGCCAGGCGCAGCCGTTTTCTCATCCGGGCTTCGATAAAGCGTCGCACATTTTTCCCACCTTACGTTTTTCTTTCAACGTATGACAGGCCTGCCGACGCTATTCTGCCGCTTAGTCCAGCGGCAATTGTTCTTCCTCCGGTATCTCTTCCTGTCCGGAGGTGATCACTTCCTGTTCCGGGGTCTCCAACTGGATGACCACCGGTGCCGCCGGATCACCCGCAGAGCCCGGGGAAACACTTTGCGAAACGGCGTATCCTTCCCCGCTCAGCTCGACCGTCAGTCCGGTCATGGAAGCGTAGGCCAGAATCGTGCGCTTCGGCCACCCGGTAAAGTCAGGAATGACCGGTTCCCCCTCGGTTTGCAGGAGAACCGTGGTTTCCGGAAGGACCTGCGTCTCCTTTTCCGGGAATTGGCCGATGACCTTCCCGCCGCCTCCTGTAGGGACCCCGCGGACTCCATGTTCCGCAAGGGTTTCGGCTGAGGTTTCGGCATCCTGTCCGGAGAAGTCAGGAAGCCGGTAAGTCTCCCCTGCCGCCTCTTCCACATCCGGACGGATGTTCAGGTGTTTCAGGCTGTTTTCCATGACCGGCTTGAAAATCTTCGCTACCGGCACGGACCCCCACTCTCCGGCAGGGATTTTTGGCCGGTGAACGTTCACATAGACAATCAGCTGAGGGTCATCAGCCGGCGCCATGCCGAGGAAGCCGTAAAGGAGATTGTTCGGCCCCCTGAGATAGCCGCCCTTGCCGTTCGGTATCTGGGCGGTGGCTGTTTTTCCGGCAACCGAATAGTCATTCAGCTTGAAGATTTTACCGGTCCCTTGTTCGGAGGTGACAGTGGATTCCATCAGCTCCAGAACGGTCTCCGCGGTTTCCTCAGAAATGGGGTTTCCTTTTTCCTCCATCTGGCCTTCGCGCAGTAATTTTCCGGTGTTTGGATCCTTGATTTCCCGGATCATATACGGCTGCATCATCTTTCCGCCGTTGGCGATCGCCGTAGCGGCCTGGACCATCTGAATAGGAGTAACTGTCGTACCCTGCCCGTATGATGTTGTCAGCCGTTCCACAGGCCCGACATCATTCAGTCTGCCTGCGGCTTCACCGGGAAGGTCGATTCCCGTTTTCTGGCCGAAACCGAAGTTCCGGAAATGGTTCATCATCGCTTCTCCGCCCATCCGTTCAAGCAGATTGGCCATCGAAACGTTTGAAGAGCGCTGGAAGCCTTCACGGAAAGAAATCCAGCCCCAGCCGTTTTTGTTGTGATCATAGATGGTTGTATCGTAGATCGAATAGCTTCCTGACTTAAAATAGTCATCCGGCTTCCAGACGCCTTCCTCGATGGCAGCGGCAAGTGTGAAGATTTTCATCGTAGACCCGGGTTCAATCGTGTATTGGACCGCCTCGTTCAGCCAGTTCGATGACAGACCCTCCCTCGTCTCCGGATCGAATGTCGGCCGCTGGCTCATTGCCAGGATTTCACCGGTTTTAGGATTGGCGACGATGACCGACATCCGTTCGGGAGAATACTCTTTCTCCACCTGCTTCATGGAATCTTCGACGAAGTTCTGAATTGTTTTGTCCAGGGTCAGCTTGATGTTTGCGCCATCTTCCGGCGGGGTCACCTGTTTCTCGGCACTTGGCAGCAGGAAGCCCCATGTATCGCTTTCATAGGCCATCTTCCCGTCCTCGCCGGAAAGCAGGTCGTTATAGGTTTGTTCAAGGCCCATCTGCCCGATTGTTTTCACAGATCCATCTTCCTGCTCCACCTTCTGCGCAAAGCCGATCAGGTGCGAAGCAAACGGTCCGTTCGGATAAAAGCGTTTCTTGTCTTTCACGAACTGGATGCCCGGCAGGTCCAGCTCTTCAATTTTCTTCATTTTATCATGGCTCAGATCGCGTCCCGCCGGACCGAACTCCACCTGGTAGATGTCCGGATCATCCTGGCGGTTGAGCCGCTCGAGAATGTCTTCCTCCGACATCTCGATATGCTCCGCAAGCGCATTGGCGGTTTTTTCCCGATCCGTCACATGCAGCATCTCGCCATCCTTGACATCCTTGCTCGCCTTTTCTGAAAGGACCGCGATCAGTTTGTAACTCACGGTGTCTTCCGCGATCGGATTCCCGGTCCGGTCGACTATCTTTCCGCGGTCCGCGCTAAGCACCTGTTCCCTTTCGTATTTCGCCTGAGCCATCGCGCGGAGCGGCTGGCCCTCGGCTTCACCCGTCACCTGGATATACAGGAATCTTGAGAATAAAAGGAAAAAGAGCCCTCCATAGACGCAAAACATCAGGAAGGCTCCCCATTGGAAACGAAACTTCTTTTTCATTGCCCAGGCACGACCTTCACATTTTTCTCATTGAGCGACAGGCCGAGCTCGCTGGCCTTGCCCCAGATGCGCTCGTAGGTCGATTTTTCGCTCACTTGTATGGACAAATCATGATTTTGCTTGGCCGTTTCCGTAATATCGGATTGGATCAGCTGGATCTCCTTGTTCACCGCGTTAAGGGATGACTGTGCCTGGAGAAGGATAACCGCGAACATGGCCACAGCGGCAACAAACGCCACGAACAGCGTTTTTTCGCCTTTTGTGAACAGTTTCTTCCTGCGTATCGGCTGTATCTCCGGCTCCGGCGCAGGCGCCGGTACACGGGTGATCTCGGGTTCCTGTATGTATGCATGGTCAAACTTGCGTGCTTCAAGCGCCATCGAAACTAGTCCCCCTTGGATTTGTTTTTTTCTTGTTCTTTATGTGTGTTCATGAGGAATCATCTCTGTTTTTCTGCGATTCTTAGTTTTGCGGAGTGGGAACGGTTGTTGTTCTCCAGCTCTTCTTCTGAAGGCAGGATCGGCTTGCGCGTGATTAGCTTGAGCTCGGGCTCCATACCTTCGGGGATGACCGGAAGGTTCGGCGGCAGGTCAGGCAGCGATGAGGCTTCCTTGAACATCGTCTTGACAAGCCGGTCCTCCAACGAATGGAATGTGATGACACTGATCCGTCCACCCGGGTTCAGAAGGCCGATTGCGTCCTGCAGCGATTCTTCCGCCGCCCCCAGCTCGTCATTGACGGCGATCCGGATAGCCTGGAAAATCCGCTTTGCGGGATGTCCGCCCTTTCTCCTGGCAGCCGCGGGGATACCGGCTTTGATCAGCTCCACAAGTTCGAAAGTCGTCCGTACCGGACGTTCCTTCCTTGCCTCCTCGATCTTCCGCGCGATCTGTTTGGAGAATTTTTCTTCGCCATAACGGTAGAAGATGCGGACCAGATCCCCGTATGCCCAGTCATTAACCACTTCATAGGCGCTTAGCGGAGCGCTCTGGTCCATCCTCATATCGAGCGGCGCATCATAGCGGTAGCTGAATCCCCGCTCCGGAGTGTCGAATTGCGGCGAAGAAACGCCCAGATCATAGAGCACTCCGTCCACGCCTGTAATGCCAAGCTGGCCGAGCTCTTCCTTCAGGTAACGGAAGTTCGATCTGACGAAAATGATCTTGTCCAGGTGATCGGCGAGGCGTTCCCGGGCGTGCCGGATGGCTGTTTCGTCCTGGTCGAAGCAGATGAGCCTGCCTTCCTCACCAAGCTGCTGCACAAGATATTCGCTATGGCCGCCGCCGCCTAGTGTGCAGTCGACATAGAGGCCGTCCGGCCGGACATTCAGTCCGTCGACCGTCTCTTTCAGCAGCACGGTCACATGATCGAACATGTCCGTCCCCTTCTTTCATCGGTAGGTTTAAATGTCAAAGTCAATAAGGTTTTCCGCGATTTCGTTGAAGGAGTCTTCTGATTCCTCGAAATAGCCTTCCCAGGCTTCCTTTGCCCAGATCTCAATCCGGCTGGAAACCCCGAGAACGACGCAATCCTTTTCAACACCGGCGTAACTCAAAAGGTTTGCAGGTAAATTGACGCGTCCCTGCTTATCAAGTTCCACCTCGGTAGCGCCAGAGAAGAAAAAGCGGGTGAATGCACGTGCATCTTTTTTCGTGACTGGCAGGGCTTTCAGTTTTTCCTCAAGCCTGTGCCACTCGTCCATGGTATAGGCGAACAGGCATTTATCCAATCCGCGGGTGACGACAAATCCACCGTCCAGATCATCGCGGAACTTCGCCGGAATGATCAGCCGGCCCTTTGTATCAACCGTATGCTGATATTCGCCCATGAACATGTGTCTTCACCCCACATCGTAAACTTAATGTACCACATCCCCCCACTTTCCTCCACCTGTTTTATGAAATCTCTTATATTACAATTTGGTAACGAAAAATGTGAATCCGGCGACGCCGAATTCCTGCATCCGGTCCTTTACCGGAGCCTATCGTACTGGGCTGAAGCGGACCTTCTGCACGCCTTATATATCCACTCAGGAAAATCGCACGATATAATCCTTCTTGGTTCCCGTTAGCTGCAAAAACAGTCTGTGCACATCGGCTCCCGTTCTATACGCAAAAACAAACACCGCCCTTAGTGAAGGCGGTGTTGGTCAAATCATATTGGCTGATCAGAGGCGGACCAGGAAATGGTCACCCGGCTCCCCGCTCATGCGTGCGGCAAGGTCGGAGATAAAGCCCGGACCGTACTCATTCATGTATTGGAACGGCGTATACTTCCGCTCCTGGTAACCGCCTTCCGGCAACAGTTCCGATTCAAGCCGGGTAAAACGGCGGATCGCCGTTTCGTGTTCCAGCAGGACCGACTCACGGATCTTATCCTTCAGATAGTCGAATTGGCGGCTGTGAAACCCGATGTTGCGGCTGATCAGCTCCTGGATGTTGCGGCCGCGGGACTCAAGTGAAACAGCAAGTTCCCTGTAACCTGCCTCAAGCTGTTCTTCCATGCGGGAGATCTGTTCCGATGCGGCGCGGTCGCTGACCTGTTCAATAAATTGCTGTTTCTCCTCTTCCGCCCTGCCCGCAAGCACATCCTCCGCCTCGAGGCCGGTTTCCTCCAGGAGGCATTCCGTCTGGCGTGTAATGAATGTCAGGGACTGCCTCGGAACCACGACGGGCATGCGGATTCCCATTTCCCTGAATGCAGGCTTCAGCAGTGACCAGTAGGCGATTTCTCCCGGCCCGCCGACAAAGCTCAGCACCGGAAGAACCAGGTCCTGCATGACCGGTCTCGTGACGACATTATTGCTGAGGCATTCGGGATGATTGCGGGCAATCCCGGTGAGGTCTTCCTCTGAGAACGAGAGGCCGGCCTGCGGATTTACAAAACGCCCGTCTTCCCGCCTGAGCAAAAACCGCTCGCCTGAATCTACGTAAAAGAGGTGGGCGTCTTCCCTTTCGGCCCCGATCGGATTCCCGTAACCTTCATTGCCGTATTGCTCCTCTGTTTCTGCCACGCCTGCTGCGATTTCTGAGGAACGCTTGACCATCAGCTCAAAATGTTTGGCTTCAATCCGTCTGAGGGCAGGGTCGGCAGCATCAAGAAGCAGGAGACCCTCCTCGGTGAACAGCCGGTTCATGAGGGCGGCGAAAAATGACGTGTATGTGCCATTTCCATCCAGACAGCCCAGGGCAATCTCAAGAAGGCTTTCGGTATGGAAAGTTTCACCGTAGTCACGGAAAATCCCGCGGATGAACAATTCCATCTCTGCGGGGTCGAAGCCACTTTCAGTCGCCATTGTCTTGGCGCCGTACGGGACCGGAAATTGCCGCTTCACCGGGCGGTCATCACTGATCGCATAAACATGGTTGATCTCCAGCAGATCATGGTCCTCGCCGGCAATCCAGAAAATCGGCACGACGGGCGTTCCAAGCATCCCGCGCAGCCTGCGCGCCTCTGCAACGACAGACAGCGCTTTGTTCACCGAGTAAAGCGGACCCGTCAGCAGGCCGGCCTGCTGACCGCCTACAACCGCGGGCGCTCCGGACTCCAGTTCATGCAGATGGGCTTCGGCCCTTTCCGAGATACCGGTTTTCGCCATGAAGTTCCGGACGGTCCGGGCAAGCCCTTCACGGTCGAAGCGCCGGCTGTCCAATTCTTTCAGCCGTGCTGTATAGCCTTCTGTATCGGGAGTGTAATCAAAATATGTACGTATAAAATCCGGGTTATTCAGATAGGCGTCCATGATATTGCCCGCCGGCCGGATGTCCAGTCGTTTAAATTCCAAGTCGAAAACCCCATTTATTTTCAATAATCGAATCCGATTATAGCATTCCCTTCCGGCCGAATGAAAAATTCCGCTCAGCCTCCCGTATAATCGGCAATCATCACACCGGTTCCGACGATGAACGCGACGAAATATGCGGCAGACAGGATCAGGAAGAGCATCCGCCATATTTTCCTCATGAGCGGCCTTATTTCAAAGTCATGCCCTTTCCTCCGCTCCCTGTAGGTCATATAAAGCGCGAATAAAATAACTGCGACAGCCAGATAAAAGCCGGTACTTACACCGGTGTATGCCGCCAGGACAGCCGGCACCGCGGGAAGCAGCAGGAATGTCGTCAGATCGGCCGCCCTGCCGGCTCCCTTTGCGGGGTCTTTATACAGCCGTGTAAAGATGATGAACAGGACCAGGTACGCCACTGCAGGGAATGCGACCAGGAATCCTGCCGCCGAATATAGAAATTCAGCCATGCCGGCCCTTCCTCCTTTCCATAGACCCAACCAGGGCCGTAAGTGATTCCAGCGCCGGAAGAGAGACTCCGCGTGTGCGGGCAAGACCAATCACGCCGCCCATGATCGCCCCGGCCTCTGTTTTCCTGCCGGCAAGCAGATCCGCCAGCATCGAAGATGTGTTGTCAGCTGTCTTCCTGCAGAGATCCAGCACTCCGTCCAGCGTCACTTCATCCGCCATTTCAGGAAAAGCGTTGGCCAATTCCGCATGCAACCGTCCGAGAAGTGCCCGGAGGTGGGGATCTTCCGCAAGCTCACCATTCCTGACACCGGATACTGCGGTAACCGGATTGATCATGCAATTCTTTAGTGCTTTCTTTAGAAGGAGAGACTCCGGCCCTTCATCTGTCCGAAGCACCGGAAATGCAGAGGAATGTGCTTTAAACACCGGGAGGAACGGGGTAAGGTCACCGGACACCGCCGAAATCCGGATCGGCCCGATCCCGGTATGTTCAACAGAGCAGGGGCCAGTCCTTTCGGCGCCGTGCTCCACTGTCCCGAAAGCCACCGGCCGATGCCGGAAACGCGATGCGAGAGACAGGTGGCCAACACCATTCTGGATAAACAAAAGCGGCGCGCCCCCCGGAACGTCCCCGATGGCCCCGACAAATTCCCCGAGGTCGTACGACTTCATCGCCAAGATGGTGAGACTGCCATCCGCAGCCGCTTCCCGCCGTTCCGTCGCCCCGACTGAAATCCGCTTTTCCTTATCTTCCACTGAAAGGAGAATACCGCCGCTCCTGATCACCGCGGCCTGTTCTGCCGTCCTCGTGATCATTCTGACCTCTTGACCCGCTTCGGCAAGCCGGGCACCGACCAACAGCCCGATCGCCCCGGCTCCAGCTACATTGATCCTCATTGCCAATCTCCTTCCCCCAATGAAAAGGCCCGCCGGAAGGGCAGGCCTTGATGCAGTACTATTATACCGGATTGACCGGGTGCTTGCGAAGAGGCAGTGCGACTTCTTTCGTGGAATAGATCCTGAAACGGGATGCCAGCTCAGAACGCAGGTCGTCTGGTGAAACGATATCATCGATGATCATTTCAGAAGCCAGTTTGTAGATATCGATCTGCTCACGGTATTCCTCGCGCTTTTCCTGGATAAATTGGATTCTTTCTTTCGGATCTTCGATCGCCTGAATCTTGTTTGAATAAACGGCGTTGACCGCGGCTTCCGGTCCCATCACAGCGATCTGTGCCGATGGCAGCGCGATGCATGCATCCGGCTCGAATGCAGGGCCAGCCATTGCATACAGCCCGGCTCCGTATGCCTTGCGGACAATGACCGAGATCTTCGGAACTGTCGCTGAACTCATTGCCGAGATGAGCTTGGCACCATGGCGGATGATCCCCGCGCGCTCGACCTTCGTCCCGATCATGAAGCCCGGGACATCTGCAAGGAACAGAAGCGGGATTGAGAATGCATCACAAAGCGAGATGAACTTTGCGCCCTTGTCGGCAGAGTCTACAAAAAGGACGCCACCCTTTACTTTCGGCTGGTTGGCGATGATGCCGACCGGGCGGCCCTCGATGCGGGCGAGACCTGTGATCAGCTCGGGTGCGAACAATTTCTTGATCTCAAAAAAGCTGTTTTCGTCAATCAGTCTGTCTATGGCCTCATACATATCAAAAGGTGCGTTCTGATTTTTTGGGATGATCTCCCCGAGAGGCCTGCCTTCGGATACCGGGACAGGTGATTTGATTTCCGGTTTTTCCGCAAAGTTGGACGGGAAAAATTCCAGGTAGGCTTTTGCAGCTTCGATCGCTTCCTGCTCATCTGCGGCAAGCCAGTCCCCGCATCCGCTCACTGTGCAGTGCATGCGTGCCCCGCCCATCTCTTCAAGCGACACTTTTTCCCCGATGACTTCCGCAGCCATCCGGGGAGATCCGAGGTACATCGATGCATTGCCGTCGACCATAATGACGATATCACAGAATGCCGGGATATAAGCCCCGCCTGCAGCGGATGGACCGAACAAAAGGCAGATTTGCGGAATGACACCTGACAGGCGAACCTGGTTGTGGAAGATCCGTCCCGCCCCCCTGCGGTTCGGAAACATATCCAGCTGGTCGGTGATCCTTGCACCTGCCGAGTCGACGAGGTACAGGAGAGGCACCTTCAGCTGTTCGGCGGTTTCCTGGATACGGATGATTTTCTCGACGGTGCGCGCCCCCCAGGAACCGGCCTTCACGGTCGAGTCATTGGCCATGACACAAACGGTCTTCCCCCCGACCTTGCCGGTCGCTGTCACCACTCCATCCGCCGGCAGATCCCCGGCTTCGACATTGGCGAAGCGGGCATCCTCCGTGTATTCCCCGTTGTCGAACAGAAGCTCCAGACGTTCCCTGACAAACAGTTTCCCCTGTTCCTTCAATTTTTCATGATACTTCGGCTGTCCCCCTGCAAATATCTGCTCCAATGCTTTTTCGAGACGTTCATTTTCGTTCGTCTTTACTGACATGCCATTTCCCCCTCCCTGAGTGTTGCAAATTCCGTCTTATTCGAATGTCAGGATCGTGTCGCCCTCATTGATGAAGTCTCCGATATTGACGCGGACTTCCTTGACCTTGCCGCCCTTTTCGGCTTCGACCGGAATTTCCATTTTCATCGATTCGAGGACGACGACCGTTTGTCCTGCAGATACTTCATCGCCTGCGCTTACATCAACTGTAAATACCGTACCTGCCATTGTCGATTTCAATTCATTCATCTTAAACTTCCTCCTTTTTCTTTGCCTTCCATCCGGCCAGAACATCAGTTGTATAGTTGCCCGAAGAAAATTCTTCGGATCCGGCAAAAGTCTCGAACAGCGGGAGATTTGTCCGGACTCCCGCCGCACGCGCTTCACTGAAAAATTGTACCGATCGGCTTATCGCTTCTTTTCGCGTGTTACCGCTGATGACCACCTTTGCGATCATCGGATCATAGAACGGTGTGACTGTATCACCTTCCGCGTATCCGCTGTCGATGCGGACCCACTCACGTTCCGGAAAACTGAGTTCCGTAATCCTGCCCGGTGACGGGAGGAATTTCTCAGGATCTTCCGCATAAATTCGGTATTCGATCGAGTGTCCGGAGGCAGTGATTCCATCCTGCTCCTTCACCGGAAGCTCTTTCCCGGATGCCACTGCAATTTGCCACTCCACCAGATCAAATCCTGTTACGGCTTCTGTCACCGGATGTTCCACCTGGAGCCGGGTGTTCATCTCAAGAAAGTAAAACTCATGGTCTGGCCCGACGATGAATTCGACGGTTCCTGCATTCGTGTAGCCAACTGCCTTCCCGGCTTCAACCGCCGCCTGAAGCATGCGGACTTTCGCTTCTTCCGGGAATCCCGGTGACGGGGATTCCTCGATCACTTTCTGGTTTCGGCGCTGTACCGAACAGTTCCGCTCAAACAGATGGACGACATTGCCTTGGGTGTCACCGAAAATCTGCACTTCGATATGGCGGGCATCATCGATAAACTTTTCGATGAATACCCGGTCGTCCCCAAAGTAGGACATGGCGCGTTTTTTTACGCCGTCGAAATTTCGACTGAGCGCTTGCTCATTTTCACAGCGCACCATGCCGATTCCGCCGCCTCCGGCACTCGCTTTCATCATGACCGGATAACCGACCCCTTCCGCCGCGCTAACCGCATCTTCCAATGTAGCCACGCCTTCTTCCGTGCCCGGCACAACCGGGACACCCGCCTCCATCATGACTCTGCGGGCCTCGATCTTATCCCCCATTTTTTCGATCACGTCTGCATCCGGTCCGATAAAGACCATCCCGGCTTCTTTTACATCACGGGCAAATGCCGCGTTCTCAGATAGCAGTCCGTATCCCGGATGGATGGCATCAGCGCCCTCCTTTTTGGCGAGCTCAATGATGTCGGCACCCTTCAGATACGATTGCGGAACCGGACCCGGGCCGATTGGAAACGCTTCGTCCGCCTCTTTTGTAAAAGGCAGTCCGGCGTCAGCTTCGGAATAAACTGCGATGGTGCGGATACCGAGCTTCCGGCAAGTCCTGATAATGCGTGACGCGATTTCCCCCCGGTTCGCGATCAGAATCTTTTCCATGCGGATCCCCCCTGAATTGACAAACTATTTGAAACCCCTTCATTATCAGTCTATATGATATGTGAAACCGTTTTCAAGTCCTATCGGAGAAATAAAGGAAAAGAGCAGAACCGGCATGCGGTCCTGCTCTCAGCTGTCGCCTTTTTCGATGAAAGCCACACCTTTGGAAAGCCAGGCAAGCAGCCTGTGATGCTCACGCGCAAGTGCTTCATGCTCCTTTTTCAGGCGCATATAGGAATCGGACAATTCGTCAAATCCGCTCATCGCCTGTTTCAGGTGGGACTTCAGATGATGCTCGGGCTTTTTCTGCGCGGCCTCCAGCTCGGCGGAATGAATTTTCCGGAGTGTCTTGTTCCAGCGGAAGCCGCAGGCCTGTTTGGTCCGTCCAAGCTTTTCTGCCGCTTCTTCAAACGCGCCGAGCTGGGTCCCCCCGTTTTTTACCGCTCCGATCACGGTTTCAACCAAAATACGGTCATCCTCAGGTGTCCAACGATCTTTTCTTGTGTTTTCCTTCATCTCTACCACCCCCATTTGGGAAACTATATGCGGCGGAAGGATGAAATAGACTTTATTTTTTCTTGTTGAGAAATCCGTCGACCGCTTCATGATGAACGTCTGCAGCCCATAGTTTCGCACATGCGGAAACCTCTTCGCGCACCTGTTCCGGGAGACCCGCCGCGATGTATCTTCGCACGGCCGCCTTCTTGTACGCGCGGTGGACGGACGGATGCACGCCCTCCAACGGTTCTGTGAAACGGCTGAGTGCTGCAAATTTATCCCCCGTGTACAATTCTGTGGCCCACCCCGCTTCAAGCAGTTCCGGTGCCTGTTTTGGCCTGGCCTCCATGAGCATCCTGAGAGCCGTGTCCTGCCGGCCCGATTTATGCAGCAGATGCGCTGCGCCGCCCCAGCCGGTGGTGATGGCAAGCGTTCCCTGGATGAATCCGCATCTGACATCTTCACGGACGATCCTGAAATCGCATGCGGTCGCAATCTCGCAGCCTCCGCCTACGGCATGGCCGTCAATAAGGGCAATGACGGGGACAGGAAGCAAAGCCATCCGCAGAAGGATGTCCGCCATTTTGCCGAGCATGGGCGCAGCATCCTCCTCTGTACGCAATTTGTGGAACTCTGAAAGATCCCCTCCCGAACAAAAGGCCGACCGGCCCTCTCCGGTGATTACGAAATAACGCAGCGATTCATCATCACCTGCGGACTTTATGGCATCAGACAGAGCGTCCATCACCTCATCATTGATCGCATTGCGCTTTTCCGGGCGGTCAATCGTGAACACCGCACCGCTCCCCCACTTCTCAAACCGGTAAACCATTCCCGCATCCTCCTCAAACAGCTTAACTGCTTATACCTTATCATTCCGCCGGCAGCACCGGTACCGGATTTTGACGGCCAAGCAGATTTCCGGACCGGATAACCGTCGGTGGTGGCCTTTTGGGCACAAAAAAAGACCGGAATCGGCTTCCGGCCCTGGTGTCGGCCCCTGATTACTCGGAGACGACTTTTTTACCTTTGTATTCACCGCAACTTTTGCAAACACGGTGAGCGAGTTTCATCTCGCCGCAGTTATCGCAAGCAACCATGCCTGGCACTTGGAGCTTGTAGTGCGTACGGCGTTGACGCTTTGCAGTTTTGGAAGTTCTTCTCTTAGGTACTGCCATGCGGGGCACCTCCTTACGGTTCTATTCGTCCTTCGAATCCTCGCCCTGCTGATCAAAAAAATTGGCCAGCCCGGCGAGTCTTGGATCCACTTTCGGCTTTTCTTCTTCACGCTTGGCGGCGAATTCCTCTTCGGATGAGAACTCCCATCCTTTCCCTTCCCGTGAAGGTGCCGCTTCTTCCCCGATCACCTGGATTGGGACTTCGAGCAGGACCAGCTCTTCGAAGACCGGCGTCGGGTCCACCACTTCCCCGGTCACCTCGTGAACGGCATCATCGCCCGGGTCGGCATAGCCTTCCCAGACAAATTGTTCATCCGTCTCGATCGTGAACGGATATTCGATATCTTCCCAGGTCCTTGCCTCAGGGAGCGTCATCGTTCCCTCAAGCTTGAAGCGACAGGTCATCTGGCCGGTCCCGACGGAGCAAGTGCCCGTAACACGGACCGGTCCGATCGCCCGGATTTCCGGGTCGCGCTTCATGACGCCGGAAAGATCGGCGGTGCCGTCAACCGGCATGGAATCCTGCCGGAATTGATTTAATTGCCGGATGGTCCATTTCATCAGGAATCACCTCAAGACAACAGAATTGATTATAGTATGTCCAAAACGTGATGTCAAGATTATTTCTTGTCACCCGGGGATGCCCATGCGTCCTATATTTTTCATCCCGGCCACGCTATAATGTCGTTATTCCGATTGTATCAGAGGAGTGAGCAGGATGAAAGCCGCAGGCGTCGTCGTCGAATATAACCCGCTGCATAACGGGCATGTCCATCACCTTAAGGAAACCCGCCGTCTTACCGGAGCCGAAGTGGTCGTCGCGGTCATGAGCGGAAACTTCCTCCAGCGGGGGGAACCCGCCTTTATCGACAAATGGTCCCGCACGGAACTGGCCCTCCGCTCCGGTGCCGACATCGTGTTCGAGCTCCCTTACCGTTTTGCGGTGGCACAGGCATCCGAATTTGCCGAAGGTGCCATCGGCATATTGGCCGCAGCCCGCTGCAGTGCATTCTGCTTCGGGTCGGAAGACGGGCGGATCGGGCCTTTCATGAACACCCTCCGTCTCCTGGAGGACCAGAAAGCGGTCTACGAGGCTGAAGTGCGCCGGCTTGTCAAAACAGGCATCAGCTACCCTTCCGCGCTGAGCCGGGCCTACCTGTCCGTCGCGGATGCAGAAACGCATCAAAAACCGCTTGCCGACCTTACGAAACCGAACAATATACTCGGCTTTCAATATATAAAAGCTGCCAGGTCTTCTGGCACCGGCATGACAGCGTTCACGGTCGGCCGGACGGGAACCGGCTATCATGAGCTTGGGTCTGATCCCGACAGCGGCATCATGAGCGCCACCGCGATCCGGGAAGTTGTGCGGGAGGCGGGAATCACCGATGAAGTCCTGCGTGCCGTCCCTGGCCACACAGTCCGTGCCATGGAACGGTTCCGGGAAGAACATGGCCGATTCGGAGGATGGGATGTGTTCTGGCCGATTCTCCGCACGCTCATCATCCGTGACGGGGCCCATCGGCTGAGAGATGTCGCAGAAATGACCGAAGGGCTTGAGCACAGGATTGTCAGAGCCGCGCTGGCTGCCCCGACTTTCACAGAATTCATGGAAGCGGTCAAGACAAAGCGCTACACATGGACCCGGATCCAGAGGATACTCACTCATGTTCTTTGCGGGATCGATAGCGGCGAATTCAGCCGGTTCCGCGAACCCAGGTATCTCCGGCTTCTCGGAATGACACAAGCCGGCCGCTCGTATCTGAACCTTTATAAGGATGACTTCGGGCTCCCCCTTGTTTCAAGGGCCGCCTCATCCGACGATCCGATGCTGTCTACGGATATCCGGGCATCAGATCTGTACGCGCTTGGCACGGGCGAAAAGCCGGGGAAAGATTTCCGGACACCGCCCATCATGACCGGCTGATCGTCATTCCGCTTTTGCTTCCAGCGCCTCCAGGTAGTCCAAAGCATCATCAATAGTCTTTACCGGCACGATTTTCATATCCGTGCCGATTTTTTCTGCCGTCTCGGCGGCTGTGTCGTAATTGGACCGGATATCAGTCACCCGTTCTCGCATCTCTTCAGTAATCTCGTCATCGGGCGCGAAAAAGATTTCAATCCCTTCCCGATCGGCTGCCATCACCTTGAAGTCGACTCCGCCGATCCTGCCGACCGTTCCGTCTTCACTCATCTCGCCTGTCCCGGCCACACGATACCCCTTTGTCAGGTCTTTTTCCATCAGCTGGTTCATGATCTCGAGTGTGAACATAAGCCCGGCTGATGGCCCCCCGATTTCCTCCGTATCGATTTCAACTGCAGGTTCGGTTTCAATGATGCGCTTGGCCGTGAAACTTACACCCAGCCCTTTCCTTCCCCCGGTACCCGGAATCGTGCCGGGGGTTATTTCTTTTTCGGTTTTTCCGTCTTCACGGACCACTTCCAGGTGTACCGCATTCCCTTCGGGTACCGACGCGACAGCATCCGCGAACGCATCCGCCGAATCTACCGGTACATCCCCAACAGAAGTGATCAGGTCTCCCGCTTCCAATATACCGTCGGCAGCGCTGCCTTCCACCACATCCAGAACAAGGACACCCTCGGTTTCCAGACTGACTGTCTTGCCTGCCCGGCTATAGGCCACGAAGATCGCATTGATCTGCGAGTCCTCCATCAGCTGCTTCTGGCGCAGGTTATACTCCTTTTCGCTTTCTCCATCCCTCCGTACCTGTCCGGCCTTCATGATCTTACGGCTGTCCATGAACCCGGCAACGGCATAGGTCAGCGGGGTTGCCTTCGAGAGGGCGATGGTCATCAGGCTTAAGTTTCCATCATCGTCTTTGTCACCGCCCTGAACGTCAACAAGCGGGGCAAGATCATATGCGCCACCCGGCTTTTGGATGTACATGTCCAGCGGTAACAAAGCCGCTGCCGCGAAAACCAGCATCACTGCAGTTAGCGCAATCCTCTTTACATTGTTCAAAACCGATCCCTCCAAAATAGCCCCGTACCTGCCGGCATATACATAGTTTAGCACCGGCGATGGGCGCATTCAAAACGAGGGAGTCGATATTTCTATGTATACCGTCATTATCTGGTGCCTCATCGCACTGTTTCTCCTTCAGCCCGGCCTTGCGCGGGAAGGGGCCATGTTCGGCATCGACCTGTTCACTGAAGCGCTCCTCCCCTATCTGCTTCCTTATCTGATCCTCACACAGTGGCTGCTGCGGCTGCCCGGGAAGGAACCGAAGGGCAGGACAGGGACCTACTGGAAAACTTACCTGCTGGGGGCTTTCGGCGGATTTCCTGTCGGTGCGGTCTCCGTATCCCATCAGGTAAAAGACGGCCGGCTAACGAAGCGTGAAGGAGCGCTTCTGATCGCAATCTGTCACGCCCCCAGTTCGATGCTGCTGATTGGCTACGTCGGGAATGAACTGTTCGGCAGCGCACCTGTCGGCTGGCTGCTCATGGCAGTCATCCATGGGCTTAATCTCGTCTTCCTGCTGATCCTATCCTTACGCGCATCACTTGTCAGGGAGCAGCATCATGTTTCTTCGGACAGCCCAAAAAGGAGGAAGGGATCGCCCCTTACCGAGAGCCTGAAGGAGAGCTCCCAGACGATCGTACTTGTAGCTACTACTGTCGTCTTTTTTTCGGCCGTCGGGACTGTAGCCGCCGATCTGCTGGCCAGGCTGAGCCCGCTCGACATGAACACCGCCGGGATGGCTGTGTTTCCGCTGTTTGAAATGACTGCCGGTCTCCAGACTGCCCATGATCTGTTTGCCGGCATGAATCTTCATGCCGCACTGACTGCTCTGATCCTCTCGATGAACGGGCTGAGCATCCATCTCCAGGTCGCGGTCATTGCACGGGGTGCAGGAATTTCCATGAGATGGTACGCTGCTGCCCGCCTTGCGCATATGCTGATCGTCCCGCCCGTGTTCATGCTGTTTTTGTTGCTTTGAACAGGGCCCGGACAAAAAAACGCCCGGAACAGCCTCTGTGGCTCTGCCGGGCACTTTCAATTGTCGGAAACGGTCATTGCCGGATTTCCCTGATGTTGTATTTCTCCCTCAGCGCCTGTTCGACAACCGGCGGAACAAGGTCTGCAGTGTCGGCTCCGTACTTCGCCACTTCCTTGACGATGCTTGAACTGAGAAACGAATACTGGTTGTTAGTCATCATGAAAAAGGTCTCGATCTCCTCTTCAAGCACCCTGTTCATCGAGGTGATCTGCATCTCATACTCAAAGTCCGATACCGCCCGCAGACCCCGGACGATTGCAGTTGCGCCGACGCCTTTGGCATAGTCGACGAGCAATCCGGAATACGACTCGACTTTCACATTGGCGATATCAGCCGTCGCCTCCCGGATAAGTCCGATCCGCTCATCCACTGTGAACAGCGGATTTTTGGATGAGTTGTTCAGTACGCAAACCCGGATTTCACCAAAGACGCGCGAAGCGCGCCTGATGATGTCCAGATGGCCATTTGTCACCGGATCGAAACTTCCCGGCACTACCCCCATTTTACCCATTAGTCTCCCCCTCGCCGGCAGCATTCCGATAGATCGTGATTACGGTGCCGCCATATACAGATTCTTTCTCTTTGATGGATTCTCCGAAGCTGTCCGGCAGCGATACCGAGCGGTCATGTTCGCAGACGATGGTGCCCCCGCGGGCAATGAGGCCTGCTTCCGCGAGCTCCCCGGCCAGCTTATAATATGTATCCCGCGCGTATGGCGGATCCAGGAAGAGCAGGTCGAACGGCTCCCCTTTGGCTATAATCCGGCGGACAGCCTGCCGGGCATCCGCCCGGATCAGTTCCACCCGGTCATCATATCGGCATTTTGCCACATTCTCAAGGATGGCCGCCTGTGCGCGGCGGTCTTTTTCGATCAGCACCGCCCGGTCCATCCCCCGGCTTAGCGCCTCGAGTGCAAGCCCCCCGCTGCCCCCGAACAAATCCAGTACGCGGCCCCCGTCAAAATAAGGCCCGATCATATTGAATACGGATTCCTTGACCTTGTCGGATGTCGGCCGGGTATCTGTACCGGATGCAGATTTAAGCTGCAGCCCCCTCCGTTCACCGGATATGATCCTCATCTTTTCACCTTCCTGTTTTACGCTTTTCCCCGCTCTGCCGTATGATAGGATAAGCAGAGAAAGGAGGACCCGTATGAATACACAACGATTTATCGAACTGGGCGAAGGGCTTGGTGACATCTTTGAACTTTGTGAGCTGATCCGCACTAATACCGGACGCCTGCACCGCGCCTTCATCTTCACGACCGGCGACGGCGGCGTCCTTTCTCCGGCCGCCGCCTTTGATCCGGCTGGTGAAGGCAACTACATGCCCATCTACATCTGCCGCGAAGGCATCCGGGGAAGCGGCGGGGAAAGCGCCCGCATCACCCGTTTCCGTGAAGCCGCTGCCGCTGCCGGCGCAACTCCTGTCACCGTTGAAGTGCGCCGTTCGACGGACTTCTCCGACCGCGACCAATATTACCGGCATATCACCGGTATTCTTCGGCTCAACCATCTGATTCCGCCGCTCGGCTGATTCAGAGGCCGCCCTTGTAATCATACTCCTTTGCCTTATCGGGCTTGGCATTCTCGAATTCCGTTTTGATGAACGGTTTCATCGAGAGCTGTACCGACCTGACGTACTGGAGTTTTTCGAGTTTTTTGGCCGTTGCATCTGCATCGTCAAGATCACAGTACAATACGGCATACTTCATCCGCTTGGAGATATACTGGACATGCCCGTATTTTCTGAGCGCCTTCACCTGTTTCAGATGATGAAGGTGGACGACGATTCCGCGCCGTTCAATCATGATCATCCCTACTTTCCTAACATACAGAATACCACACGCCGGAAAAAAGGGGCAACCGGCCGGAGGCTGACATTGAAATCGGTTTCTTTTATACTGGAGATAGTTTTTTGGGAAACAGGGAGGGTCAGCATGACAAAGAAAAGAAAAGTAGCCATGACGGTTGCGGCGGCTGGTGCCGCTGCATGGGCCGGTTCAAAATTCTTATCGAAGCCTGAAGGCCGGTCACCCGTTCCCGCGTTGGATTATGACGTACCAATCATCCTCGCCCACCGCGGAGGCGCCGGTCTGGCACCCGAAAACACGATGGCCGCTTTTGAACATGCCGCTGAACTCGGTGTCCACGGATTTGAGATAGATGTCCGCCTTACTAAAGATGAGGAAGTGATCGTTTTCCACGATGAGACCCTCGGAAGAACATCCGACCTGGACGGCCATCCGGGCGACTATGTGCTGTCGGAACTTGAAGAAGCCGACCTTGGCTACCATCATGCAGGCAAAGACGGTACTTATCCTTTCAGGGGAAAAGCTGGCGGTGCCGTCCCGCTCCGGAAGCTCCTGGAAGCCTTTCCGCATATGTTGGTCAACATCGATATGAAAGATGCGCCGGATACCTATGAAGGCGGGCTTCTTCCGTCGAAACTCTGGCGTGTCATCGAAGAAGCGGATGCGCGGCACAGAGTGGTTGTCACGAGTTTCCATGACAGCCAGATCGACCGTTTCAACCTGTATGCCAGAAATCAGATTGCATTGGGTGCCGGAGAGCAGGAAGTGCGCCGTGCCTATCTGGCATTCGCGAGCGGTTTCGGCCACCTCTATCAGCCAAAGGCGGATGTTTTCCAGATTCCGGTCCGTTCGGGAATGTTCCCGCTCGATCTTCCGCCTTTTATCCGTTTTCTCGGGAGGCTCAATATCCCGGTCCATTACTGGACGATCAACGACCGCTCCACTATGGAACGGCTGATTGCAGCCGGCGCCAAGGGAATCATCACGGACCGCCCGGATCTTGCGGCAGGACTTGCAGGCGGACCGGAAGAAGAACCCGGGGACCCGGCTGACGGCTTGGGGTAGATCCCGGATCATCATATTCCTGAAAAAAAGGAGATGCCGCAAGGCTCTCCTTTTTCTATTGGCTAGTAAATAATGATAATAAAAGAAAGCCTGTTTTTAAGATAAAGTGCTGTTGATTTCCGTTACGGATGGAGGCTTTCCGCGGGGAAGGCTCAGGCAACGCCCGCGGACAAAAGAAAAAACTGCAGACAAAGGAGCCATACACTCACTTTGTCTGCAGTCTGAGGAGATGCCGGCCGGCATCTCCTTTTCTTTATTCAAGCACTGCAGGAGCAGCCGCCGCCCGTTCCGCAGCTGCCGCCGCAAGCTGAGTCGGACTCAAAGAACGGATTGCTCACAGGAACCTTGACCGATTCGGAAACGGTTTTCCCGATCAGCAGGCTCACTTCGTCCAGAAGGTCCTGCAGATCATTCTCGGCAACTTTAAGCGCGGCCACCTTGTCATTCAGGTCGAGATCGCGCTTTTTCACACGGACTTCCTTCATGACAGTGGTGTAGTCGGGGTGATAGCGGCCAAACCGCTGGACCTCTTCATACTGCTCCTTCAGTCTTGCAAAATCAGCGATCTCCTGCACAAGGCCGGGATCGGAATAAACTCTATGATGGGCAAGCCGGTAAATCTCCGCCTCTTCGGAAGAGACGATCATCCGGCTGAGCAGTTCGGACTCTTCGATGACACGGAGCCATTCGTCGGTCATCATCATGGTCATCACTCCATTCCACCCCCATCATACCAGAATCTGTCGCTCATTTGTACTCTGTCATCCTGATCCGTCCTGTCCGGAGATGCTTCTCTTTCCCCGAGAAAACGGAGCGCTGTCCTGAAGTCGGAAAATGGCCTTGTGGAAGAGCCTGATATCTGAATTGCCTCATGCCCCTTCCCTGCAATCAGAACAATATCACCCGGTTCGGCTTCGCTGATAGCGCCGCAGATCGCCTTTTCCCGGTCGGCCTCCTCCCTTATTACGGCAGAAGAGTTCTTTGTGCCTTCCAAGATATCCGCAATGATCTTATGCGGATCCTCGCTTCTCGGGTTATCCGACGTTACCCATACAGAACTGGAGTACTCCCCCGCCACCCTGCCCATCTCGGGGCGCTTTTCTCTGTCCCGGTCGCCCCCGCAGCCAAATACTGTGATCATTCTGCCCGTGCATACGGAGGATAATGCCCCGAGGACCGCTTCAAGCGCATCCGGCGTGTGGGCATAATCGACAAATACGCGTATGCCGGCCCGCGCAGCTTCCTGCATTCTTCCCTCGGGCAGTGCCAGGCGGCAGGCATGCCTGCACAAGTCATCCAACCCGAATCCTGCGGAACATAGTGCAGCAAAAGCGGCAGCGGCGTTTTGACGGTTGTGCCTGCCTTCCACCGGTGCAGGGACATCAACCCGAATCCTGTCTTTCCAGACTGTCCAAAAACCTGATTCTTCTTCGAGAATGCATATATGCCCTTCACCGCCGGGCTTCTCTCCGAACGTCAACAAAGGCTCCATGTCCCCCGAGGCACCGAGGACCAGCGGATCATCAGAGTTGATGATCATCTGCCCGGCCAGTCTGCACAATCTGCCTTTTGCCCGGATATAAGATTCTTCTCCCCCATGTTCCGCGTGATGATCCCTTCCGATATTAAGGAAGATTCCATAATCGATGCTGCAATGGTCGAGACGCTTACCCGACAGTCCCAGAGAGGAGGCTTCCAAGGCTACATGAGTGACTCCTTCATCCACGCAGTGCCTGAGCACTTTGTGGAGGGTTGCCGGCGGCAGGGTCGTCATCGGCGGAATCTTTAGTGGAGCTTTTGTTCCGTCAATCCAAACGCCGAGCGTGCCGATCACCGCGGCACGGACCCCGCAGGCTTTCAGCATCTGACCGATAAAACGCGTGGTCGTTGTTTTCCCGTTGGTTCCGGTAACTGCAAAGATCGTCAGTTCTCTGGACGGATGACGATGGAATGCCGAGCAGGCATAAGCCAGGAAATCAGCGGCATCCGCAACCGAGATGGCTGTCACACCCTGGGGTAGCGCAGGCGGGCGGATCCTGTCCGTGACAATTGCAGCAGCCCCGTTCCGTAAAGCTTCAGGAATATGATCCAGCCCGTTTTCCTTGCGGCCGACTCTTGCCACAAACACCGATCCCGGGATAACCTCGGAAGAATGATCCGTCACGCCGCTGATTATTGCCCGGAGGTCCCCGCCCTTTGCCGTGCACGGCCAGTTTTTCAGCAGCTCGCATAATTCAATCATGCCTGACCCCTTCCCGAACATTTTTGTTCCGAGCGAATACATTATGTTGGAGTACCCTCCATCGTATGTAGGACGGTGGTTGAATGACACGAGGAAAGATGGTGGCGTAGTTCGATGATCATTCAGAAATTCGGCGGAATCGCCATGAGGGACAGCTGCACAAGAAAAGCATGCATCCGTCATATCAGAAGGGCGATCAGGGAAAATGGCAAGGTCGTCATTGTCGTCTCCGCCATGGGGAGGGCCGGGGATCCCTACTCCACGGACAGCCTGCTTTCCATCAGCGGCGCTCTCGGGATTTCGCCGCATGCGCAGGACGTCGCAGCAGGTTGCGGAGAGCTTCTTGCTTCGGCGATCATGTCCGCGGAGCTTGAAAAGGAAGGCATTGAAAACGAGCTGATCTATGGCAGCCGATCAGGAATCCTCACAGAAGGCCCATTTGGCAGTGCTGATTTGAAAATGGAATTGGAACCGTTCTACCGCATATGGGGAGAACGCAATGTCGCCGTCGTTCCCGGCTTTCAGGGAACCGGCCTCGACGGTCGGATCCGGACAACCGGAAGGGGCGGCAGTGACCTCACTGCAGTCGTTCTCGGGGAAATGCTCGGAGCAGAACTTGTCGAGTTTTTCAAAGATGTACCAGGTGTCCTTGAAACAGACCCCGCAATAAACCCGGATGCGAAAAAGTTTGAATCGCTTACTTATGCGGAACTGCTCCCCCTTCTCGGGACTGAACGTCCCGTCATCCAGAAAAAAGCGGCACTGTATGCCGCGAAGGCATCCGTGCCGCTTCATATCCGCAACTTCGCCGATGAACTTCCGGGTACATTTGTTTCCGGATAATCGGCATCACTCAGATGAGCCGGCCGGTTCCTTCCGGTTCAGGAAAAGATGCGAATAGACTTTATTGGATACACCGGCTCCCTGCCGGTTGTATTTGCGATTGTAGATGAGGTCGCGGTGTTCCGGTGAATTGATCCAACCGTGGACCGTCTCTGCAGCATCCAGGTAATCGGCTGCCAGATTTTCACCCGCCTCGGTGTAATCGATGCCGGCAAGCTTAAGCTGATCGGACAACGGGCCGTTACCTTCTTCGGAGCGGCTGCCCCTCGACGCATACACGGCGCGTTCACGGGCGATTCCCGAGGCGCTGCCATCCTCCTGCAGCGGAGGAAGCCCGTCATGTTGCCTGAATACATTGGTCAGTTCCATAATCTGTTGCTCGGCCGCCCGATCCGCTGCGATCTGCACCGCAGATGACAGCGGCTCCGGCGCGATCAGACGCCCTTCGTATGTCATCTCGTAGGGCTGATGCAGGACAAGCACCCGGGGGGACAGAAAACGCACCGCCATGACTTCCCCTTTTTCCCGATCGGCATAGACCTGGGCGAAGATTCCGTCATATGCGACAAGCAGCCGTTCCTCCAGATCATCGCCGTTCATGGAGAACAGGTAGCGGTCAGTTCCAATCTCGATGCTGACCTCAGGCTCGATAATTGTATATCGGAAGATGTCCTCCACCGGTTCCCCGATGCTGTACGGACTCACATCGAGTTCAAGGCCTGCTGCATATATCTGATTGACCGTACCGTCACGTACGCCTGCCATCATATACGTTTCCGGTTTATTGCCGTATACCCACCATTCATAGCCATACATGGACGGCTCGATCCTGTCGGGGGGACCAAAGCGTTTTGTCAGATTCCCTGTAGGCTCCCCCACCAGAACAGAAATTCCGGAGTCCGGCCGGCTTATCGATTCTTTCCCGGGAGAAGGCGCCCCTTCTCCCGGCATGGCCGTATTCGGCACAGGCGAGATCAGCGGATCATTTTCCTTTGTGCCCTGCGTCGTAAACAGGATGACGACCGTTATTGCGGCGAGAACCAGCAAAAGCCTCAATACGAATTTCAATCAAAAAACTCCTTGGTCTCTGTATATTGGGACCATTATAACAGTGCGGCGACTTTGGACACAATGTTGTCATTGCAACTGTTTTCCCGTTGTTCTATCATAGATGGGTATACGATGGAGACAGACTGCACCAAAGGAGGCGTACAGAACATGTATTTTGAAAACACAGGCATCGAAGGCGTTGCCGCCGATCTTCAACTACTTGATGACATTATGAACAAGCACGGCCTCATCCGTGCCGAGCAGTGGGACTATGAGCGGGTGAGCTATGATAAAAAGATCGTCATTAAGGAAGGCACTTACTATCTCCGCATCTTTGGGTTCACAACCGACGGTGATGTCGGCGCACGCGAAGCCATCATTAACCTGAAAAAGCCGGTGATCGGCAAGCACTACTACCCTCACGGTGTTGAATACGGAGAAGATGAACACTTCCCAGACTATCTTCTCGAAAGCTGCACGCAAACACTGCTCGCACTTAAAGAAGATCTGAAACCGCACGAACTCCAGGCCTGACCGGCCGGCCCCGCCAAGAAAGCGGGGCTTTTTTTGTTGAATCTCTGAAAAGACCTCAATTTCACTGCTATTCAAACATCTTTTTGTTGTCTATAATAAATGTACTAACAATCTGGGAGAGACCTCATTCATGGGAAAATGGCTGAACCGCCGCACCGTCACAATCTTCTTTCTCACAATCATCACTTTACTGATTGCCTTCATCATTTTGCCGATCTCTCTGCCGCTCATTTTCGCTCTGATCACGGCTATTCTTCTCGAGCCGCTCGTCAGAATGACGATGAACCGTTTTAAATGGAGGAGAAAAACAACCGTCATATCGGTATTTATCTTCTTTCTTCTGCTGCTGGCCCTATTGTTCTACTTTACCGTGACCCAGCTTGTCGGCAGGCTGATCAACTTTACAAAGTCCGCACCAGATACATTCAATGCCATCGCCGGAGCCTGGATCGATATGCAGGACAAGATGTTCAACTACACGGAAGGCATGCCGCTTGAAGTGGTGGAGTCCATCCAGAACGGCATGAACCAGCTGATCGAATCGGCACGTGATTTTCTTCTTGCCTTTGTCAACTATGATGTAATCACCGGCCTCCTCACCGGCATCCCAAACTTCCTGGTCAGCCTCCTGTTCTATGCAATCGCACTTTTCCTGTTCATGCTCGATCTTCCGGGCCTCAAGAAAAAAGTTTTCAATCTGCTGACGGATGAAACATCGCAGAAAGTGAAGCTGATGACAGACCGCCTCAACCGGACCGTATTCGGATTCATCAAGGCGCAATTTCTCGTCAGCCTGATTATCCTGGCGGCTACGTTTGTAGGGCTGCTGATCATCAAGCCGGAGTATGCGATCCTGATGTCCATCATTATCTGGATCGTTGATCTGATCCCGATTCTCGGTTCGATCATCATCCTCGCGCCATGGTCCATTTACCAGTTCGCCATCGGTGATGCGGCCGAGGGTACAAAACTCGCCATCCTTGCTCTCATCCTCCTCGTCATCCGGCGTACTGTCGAGCCGAAAGTGATGGGCGAGCAGATCGGGCTCTCCCCTCTCGCCACTTTGATTTCCATGTTCATCGGCCTGAAACTTTTCGGTTTTCTTGGGCTTTTCATCGGGCCACTGTTCGTCATTCTCCTTACTACGGCCCGTGATGCCGGCATCATCAAAATGGAATTCAAGATTTGACTCAGGAAAAAAGACCATGTGGAATGAGAATAGAAAAAAGCCATCATCCTTCAAAAGGGTGATGGCTTTTTCTCTGGACCGGCAGCATGTTTCGCTTCAGGATCCGAGAATTGCTTTGAACATGGAAGTCGTCTCTCCGCCTTCATAAAATACGTACAGAAGAAGATAGACGGCAACGCCGGTGATGGCGGTGAAAAACCAGATGATGCTCGTAATGGGCCCGATCTTGCGGTGCCGCGGAAGGATTTCCTTCAGCCCTGTGTAGATCGACACAATCCCGAACACGGCACCTGTCGTCGCCAGGAAGATGTGGAAGACAAGGAAGACCGTATAGTAGATTTTCAGGTCATCCGGGCCGCCAAACGCTGTATTTCCGACAAACAGCGTCCTGGATACATAGATGATAAAGAACAGGAGTGCAGAGACTCCTGCAGCCAGCATCGTCTTTTTATGGGCTTCCACTTTCCGCTTGCTGATGAGCGACCATCCGATGGCAACAAGAATCGCGCTCAGGACGATGAAGAAAGTGCTGATGGTCGGTAGGAACGGCAGTGACATATGATGTTATCCCCCTATTGTCTGCGGCTCAGCTATACATGGAAAGCCGCTTGCGTTCAAGCAGTTGTTTTTGTGTGAGTTCGTCCGCGTTGTCACGCTCGTGACGGAACCAGCTCAAGAAAATCTTCCCGAGAACCACCCCATAGATGATCTCCTGAAGAATCTTCATGATGACTCCGCCCATCTGCTGATCGTACAGGATCGGCATGTTCGTGAACACTTCCGGACCCGACAGGCCGGTTCCGGACAATGCGCTGAGGGTGGAGGCCGGAACACAAAGGGCCATCGACATCAGCCAGGCTTCCCCGCTCTGGTAAGTCTCGTAGACGGGTGTGTCGACGAAGATGATCAGTGCACACGCGGGAGTGATCAGAATGGCGCTGGAGATGATGTAGGCGATCTTGTGAAGGCCTTGTTTCAGCCTTGGTGCAAAGTCACTGTCATTGAGGAGCGGCCACCATAGGCAGAGCGCTGAAATGAACAGCGTTATCGAGAAGAGCGCATGAAGCGGGATGCTGAGCTTGATCGTATCCAGGATCATCGGAAGGTGATACACCGAGAACATTGCACTAAACACGATGACACTGATCAGCGGTTTCGTGATCACACGGAGAATGTGGCCAAGAACCGGCAATGCGAAGACCTTTCTCCAGATCCATACCGGGATCCCCTTAATGAGGAAGGGAGCCGCAATCAGGAGGAGCACGGCCATCTGCACCATGTGCATGCTGAACAGAATATGTCCGAGAAGATCAATCGGCGATCCTTTGGTCACATAGACGAGCAGCATACCCGCAGAGAAGTAGATCAGTTCACTGCGCGAAAGCGACTCGCTTCCTTCAAAGCGATCACGCCATTTGACAGTGATGGCCAGGTACACGAGAAACAGGACGACAAGCGTCAGGAAGAAGTATGGGCTCCAGAGTGCCCGGAAACCGAATATGCTAATTGGCACCATTGCCATCGCTCCTTTTAAAGGTCTCTTATCATTATAAGCCCGCAGGGAAGGCATATCAATGAACGAACTATGACACCTGCCGTCGGGCAGCTGATACAGCCGACAATCCTAAAAGAAGCATAGACCTATTTCCAATAAAAAAACATCCCGGAAGCCTCTTTGCTTCCGGGATGTTTCAGCATTACCACCAGATGATTGTTACAAACGTCAAGACGGTCAGGAATGCAATGAGAACTCCGCCGTACATGAAGAATGCTACCAACCCGTGGCCTTTTTCGCTCATGTGCATGAAATAATACAGTTGCAGTCCGACCTGCACCGCTGCAAGGAGCAGTACGACCGGGATGACGAAGTAAGCAGAGAAGCCTGCCTGGACAGCCGCGAAGGAAATCAGCGTCATGAAAATCATGAGCGCGAACATCATCAGCTGGCTGCGCATCAATCGGTCGGAACGGCGCTTCTTGTATTCGAACTCGGCCGGCGTCTTTTCAATAATCTCGATATCGTGTGCCATCTTAACCGACCACTCCCATCAAGTAGACTACCGTGAAGATGAATACCCAGACGACGTCAATAAAGTGCCAGTACAGTGAGAATGTGTAGTACTTGGTCGCATTATACAGGTTGAGGCCGCGTTTCGCGTTCCGCAGGATCAGAAGCGTCAGCCAGACAAGGCCGATCGCAACGTGAAGTCCGTGCGTACCGACAAGCGTGTAGAATGCCGAACTGAAAGCACTGTTGCCGTAAGTGAATCCAAGGTGGATGTAGTGATAGAATTCGTACACTTCAAGCGCGAGGAAGCCGAGACCAAGGAATCCGGTGATTGCCAGCCAAAGCTGCATAGCCTTGAAGTTATAGTTTTTCATATGGTACATCGCATAGACACTTGTCAGGGACGAAGTCAGGAGCAGCATGGTCATGACAAAGACAAGCGGAAGCTCGAACAGTGTTTCTGTGCGGAACTCGTTCCCATCAGGAACAGAGTTCTTAAGTGCCAGATACGTCGCAAAGAGCGTGGCGAACAGAACCGTCTCTCCTCCGAGGAAGAGCCAGAAGCCAACAAACTTGTTCTTGGCTTCCATCGTGGCCGTCTCTGGGTGATCCGGCCAGGATTGAGGTGTGAATTTAGTATTCAGGTCCATCAGTCACGCCCCCTTTCGATGCGGCGGATTTGATCTTTTGTTACATAGTAGCCGAGGTCATCCTTGATCGAACGGATACCCATCGTCAGGAATGTGAACGCAAGTCCGAAGATCAGGACCGGGAGACCCCAATCGTGCTCAAGGCGGTACATTGCACCGAATCCGGCGATGAACAGTCCGAGCGTCATGAAGAACGGAATGATTGAACCGTTCGGCATGTGAATATCCGTGACCGGTTCCGCTGCAGTATAGCCGTTGTGGCCTTCCTGCTTTTCAATCCAGTACGAGTCCAGACCGCGGACAAGCGGTGTCTGGGCAAAGTTATAGAACGGCGGCGGCGAAGGAATCGCCCACTCGAGCGTACGGCCGTCTTCCCAAGGGTCGTTGCCGACACGTTCGTTTTTCGCAGTCGTGATGATGACGTTGATGATCAGGACGATCACACCGATCGCCATCAGTACCGCACCGATCGTGCTGATCAGGTTGAACAGGTTCCAGCCCTGGCCGTCCATATACGTCCATACGCGGCGCGGCATCCCCATCAGACCGAGGAAGTGCTGCAGGAAGAACGTCATGTGGAAGCCGATAAAGAAGAACCAGAATGTAATCTTGCCGAGCTTTTCGCTGAGCATCGTACCGAACATCTTCGGCCACCAGTAGTGTGTCGCTGCAAGGATCGCGAGGACAACACCACCGACGATGACGTAGTGGAAGTGGGCAACGATGAAGTACGAATCATGGAGCTGGTAGTCAAGCGGCGCAGCACCCTGCTGGACGCCGGTGACCCCGCCCATGACGAACGACGGGATGAATCCGAGTGCATAAAGCATCGGTGTCGTGATTTTGATGCTTCCGCCCCAGATGGTCAGAAGCCAGTTGAAGATCTTGACCCCTGTAGGAACGGCAATTGCCATGGTGGCAACAGCGAAAATTGCGTTCGCTGTCGGCCCGAGACCGACCGTGAACATGTGGTGGGCCCAAACCATGAATCCGAGGAACCCGATGAGGACGGTCGCGAAGACCATCGCCGAGTAACCGAACAGACGCTTCCGTGCGAAGACCGAGAAGATTTCGGAGAAGATCCCGAACGCCGGAAGAATCAGGATGTAAACTTCAGGGTGGCCGAAGATCCAGAAGATATGCTCCCAGATGATCGTGTTTCCGCCCATCGTGTGGTCAAAGAAGTTCGCACCGAACATCCGGTCGAATGTCAGGAAGAAGATCCCGACTGTGAGCGGCGGGAATGCGAACAGGATCAGCGCAGATGCCACGAAGGTTGTCCATGTAAACAGTGGCATACGCATGTAGGTCATACCCGGGGCACGCATGTTAATGATCGTGACGAGGAAGTTGATCCCCGCCATGAGCGTACCCGCACCTGCGATCTGCAGGCCGATCGCATAGAAGTCGATCCCGTGACCGGCCGAAGCGATCGACAGGGATGCGTAGGATGTCCAGCCTGCATCAGGTGCAGCGTCCAGGAACCAGCTGAGGTTCAGGAACAGTCCCCCGAAGAAGAACATCCAGAATCCAAGGGAGTTGATGAATGGAAACGCAACATCACGCGCCCCTATCTGAAGGGGGACGATGGCGTTCATAAATCCGAACAAAAGCGGCATCGCGGCCAGGAAGATCATCGTCGTTCCGTGCATCGTGATCAGTTCGTTAAAGAACCCCGCACTGACGAAATCGTTGTTCGGTATGAGAAGCTGAAAACGGATCAGCATGGCTTCAATACCGCCAAGGACGAAGAAGAACCCGCCGCCGATGAGGTAAAGGATACCGATCTTCTTATGGTCGACTGTGGTCAGCCAATCCCACAGCGTCGCGCCGAACCCTTTCTTTTGTTCGACTGAATTCGAAACAGTTGTCACTGATATTACCCTCCTTTACCGGTACCTTATTCTTCTACTTTCAGATCAAGCAGATAATCTGCGATGGCATCAAGATCCTCATCCGACAGTTGGTCGAAGGCAGGCATCAGGTTGCCAGGCTTGTATTTTTGGGGATCCTTGATCCAGTCGATCGTGTTTTGCTTGTCGTGCTCGAGGAAGCCTGCAACACGGTTACGGTCACCGAAGGTAGCAAGGTTCGGAGCCGCCGCACCGCTTGTGCCGACACCGGAAACCGCGTGGCAATAGAGACAGCTGTTTGCAAATGCAGCCTCGCCCGCATCTGCGGAATCAGGGTTTGCTGTTGCGCCTTCAGTTTCCTGCATGGCTGCGACCCAGCCGTCGAAATCATCAGGACTCAATGTCTTGACCTTGAAGTCCATAAGTGCGTGGGAAGGTCCGCAGAGTTCCGCACACTTCCCGTAGAAGACTCCGTCTTCAAGCCCTTCGGATTCCTTGTCGAATGTCAGGTAGAACTTGTTGACGTTCTCGACGTTCGTATCAAGCTTTCCGCCGATGGCAGGAATCCAGAAGGAGTGTTTGACGTCAGAGGAAATCAGGTTAAAGTAAACTTTTTCACCTGTAGGGACGACGAGTTCCTGAGCAGTGACGATGCCCTGTTCAGGGTATTCGAATTCCCACCAGTACAGCTTTGCCGTGACGTTGACAACGAGGTTTTCCGCATTGCCTTCATCGTCCGTGACTTCCATCGCCGATACATCACCCAGTTTGTAGGTGTAGTAAACGGTCGGGACCGCCATGATGATGACGAGAAGAATCGGGATCGCTGTCCAGATGAGCTCGAGCTTGTGGCTTCCTTCCACGTCTTTCGGCATGTGGTCGTCACCCAGCTTCTTGCGGCGGAACTTAGCAAGAGCGATGAAGTAGATGGTGAAGACAACGATCATGACAAGAATCATGATTCCGGTCGTCAGGAGCAGGAGATTAAACTGATCCTGTCCGACTTCTCCTGCCGGAAGAAGCGTCGAGAGGTATTCTTCGCCGCAACCCGACAGGATGATGGTGAGGGCTGCCAGCAGCGTTACAAGGCGCCATTTCTTGAGTCCTTTCATCATCGATTAACCAAACCTCTCTTTCATAGATGTTTTCAAATATGAGGACGGAATGCCCAATTATATGATGAATTCTTGTCAAAGAAAGAATTCCGTAATCAGATGATGACCGCGAAGATGATCATCGAGACGAACAGGATCGTCATGTAGTTCAGGGAGTACACGAACATGCTTGTTGCCCACTTGATGTCGTCTGCCGCCCTGAAGCCTTTCAGGGCGATAAAGAGCCAGCCTGCATTCAGTGCCGTGGCGAGGACGATGAACGGCCAGCCAAGCTGAGGAAGCAGGAATGGGAGCGGGAATAGTACGAGGACCCAGGCGAGCATCGATTTCTTCGTCCGGGCGAATCCCTTTACAACCGGAAGCATCGGGATGCCAGCCGCCCGGTATTCCTCTGTTCTTCTCATTGCGATCGCATAGAAATGAGGCGGCTGCCAGGCAAACATGATCAGAAATAGTGCCCATGCGCCGGGTCCCAGAGCGGGCTCGACGGCGGCCCACCCGATCAGTGGAGGAATGGCGCCGGAAATACTTCCGACAATCGTGTTGCTGACATGTTTTCTCTTGGACCACATCGAGTAGAGGACGACATAGCTGAAGATGCCTGCGATTCCCCATATCCCGGCTGTAGTGCTCGCGGAAAACAGGAGAATTTCCCCGATCAGCAAGAAGCTGACCGACATGGCGAATACTGTCGGAGCCTTGAACCGTCCTGTGACGGTAGGACGCGATTTCGTCCGGGACATGACAGGATCGATATCCCTGTCGATCAGGTTGTTCATCGCCGCGGAACCCGCAACGATAAGGCTGGAGCCGATTACGACATAAAACAGCAAGTCCAACTCGTCCAGAAAGTGCCGGCGGGCAAACTGGATTGCCAGGAAGAAACCGGTAAACGCCGTGATGACATTTGAATTGACGATGCCGATCTTGATGAGCGCCAAAAAGTCCTTCATAAAGGAAGCGGATTCAGCTTCCGCCGCTGCTGCATGCGCGGTGCGACTGTTTGTCATGAAACCCCTCCTTTCGAACTGCCGGCAAGTTCCGCTACCCCTTAACTATAGCTGAATTACGGGGTGAATTCTATACATATCCCTAATTTGTCGAATGATAGCGGACTGCCCGTATAATAAGTTGACAGCATATCTATAGTAAAGCATTTGCGAATTTCATTTGTGAAGCCTTTGAGCCTTTTTTATGAACAAATTGTGAAATGGAGTGCCCCCGGGTGTTCCATCCTAGGCTGGTCGTTGTTTTTGCCTTTCGTTTCCGATATCATCAGTTAAGCGACACCGTCATCAAACGGTCCAGAATTCTTAAAGAGGTGTCATTATGCAGCACAATCGAACACTGAAATGGATCGCCGTTGCTTCGACGATCGGGATGCTCGCCATCCTTCTCGGCGGCGCGCTCGTTACGAAGACGGAAAGCGGAATGGGCTGCGGCAGGCACTGGCCTGGATGCAACGGCGAACTGATCCCCACTGAGATCAACGCAGAAGTCCTGATTGAATTCTCCCATAGGCTCGTCACCGGAGCGGTCGGGATTCTCATCGTCATCTTGTCCGTCTGGGCCTGGCGCGCACTCGGACATATTCGCGAAACGAAGTTTTTGTCGTTCATGGCCATCTTTTTCCTCGTCCTGCAGGCACTGATCGGTGCGGCGCAGGTTCTCTGGGGACAGGGTGACTTCATACTCGCGCTCCACTTCGGCATTTCTCTCATCTCCTTCGCTGCCGTCTTCCTGCTGACGCTCCTGATCTTCGAGGTCGACAGGAAGTTCGACGCAGAGAATGTGAGGATCGGCAATAAACTGAAATGGCATACGATCGGTGTGACACTTTATTCATATCTTGTTGTCTATACCGGAGCGCTTGTGCGCCACACCGATTCCGGACTGGTGTGCCGGGACTGGCCGTTTTGCCGGAACGACGATATAGGCCTCCCTACGAACATGCATGAATGGGTGCAGATGGGCCACCGGCTGGCCGCCCTTTTCATCGTCATCTGGATCGCCTACATCTTCTTCCACGCGTGGAAACATTACCAGAACCAGAAAGTTGTCAGCCGCGGCTGGATGATTGCGTTCATCCTCGTACTGACACAGGCGTCTACGGGCATGCTTGTTGTGCTTACACGCCTTAACCTGGCCGCAGCGCTGGTCCACTCACTGGTCATCTCGCTGCTGTTCGGTCTCCTCTGCTACATGATCCTGCTCGTCTCAAGAAGCCGTCATTACGAGAGCCGGCCAAAATCATAAGCGAATAGCTTCAAGTTCCGGGCCGCAGACAAATCCGTCTGCGGCTTTTTTTCACGAAAAAACTGCAGCAATTGCCGAAAACGGCATTTGCTGCAGTTTTTGATATTAGTCTTCGTCCATCTCGATCAGGAGATCACCCGTAGAAATGGCATCCCCTGCCGAGACGTGAATTTCCTTGATGGTGCCGTCGAATGGTGCCTGGACGGTCGTTTCCATCTTCATCGCCTCTGTAATGAGCAAGTGCTCGCCGCGTTTGACCCGGCTGCCCCGGTCGATTGCGACTTTCAGGACGGTGCCCGGCATCGTGGCACCGATGTGTTTGCTGTTGCCCTTTTCCGCCTTTTTCCGCTGAACGTGATCGGTTTCGGCAGAAGCATCGTCGATGCAGACCTCACGCGGCTGGCCATTGAGTTCAAAGTAGAGGTTCCGGGTTCCGTCCGGCTGGACTTCACCGATCGAGACAAGCTTGATGATCAGCGTCTTCCCTTTCTCGATTTCCACTTCCACTTCTTCGCCCAGCTTCAGCCCGTAGAAGAACGTCGGCGTGTCCAGTACGGATACATCGCCGAATTTTTCCGCCTGGACCGTGTAATCTTCGAACACTTTCGGATAAAGCGCATGAGCCAGGAGGTCATGCGAGGAAACCGGACGATTCAGGTTCTCGAAAAGCTGGTTTCGTGCACCCTCGAAGTCGAACGGTTCAAGCAGTTCTCCCGGACGGACCGTGAGCGGTTCCCTCCCTTTCAGGATGACTTCCTGAAGTTCTTCCGGGAAGCCGCCGTATGGCTGGCCGATTTCTCCACGGAAGAATTCAATGACCGAATCCGGGAAGTCGATCGAACGCCCGCGCTCGATCACCGTTTGTTCGTCCAGGTTGTTCTGGACCATGAAGAGCGCCATATCCCCGACTACCTTGGAAGACGGTGTCACTTTGACGACATCGCCGAACAGCATGTTGACGCGGCCGTACATTTCCTTTACTTCTTCCCAACGCTCGCCGAGACCGACGCCTTTTGCCTGCTGCTGCAGGTTGCTGTACTGGCCACCCGGCATCTCATGGACGTAGATTTCCGAATGAGGGCTCTTCATTCCGCTTTCGAAGCGGCCGTACAGTTTCCGTACGTCTTCCCAGTAATGGGACAGTTCTTCAAGCGAACCCACATCTGCACGGACACTGCGTTCCCTTCCGGAAAGGGCATAGGAGAGTGACGAAGCGCTCGGCTGGGAAGTCAGCCCGGCCATGGAACCGAGAGCCGTATCGACGATATCCACTCCGGCGTCAATCGCACGGGAGTACATGAAGACCCCGTTGCCGCTCGTGTCATGCGTATGAAGATGGATTGGAAGGGACACTGTGTCTTTCAGCTCGGAAACCAGGCGGTATGCCGCTTCCGGCTTCAAGAGGCCAGCCATATCTTTGATCGCGAGAATATGCGCGCCGGCATCTTCCAGTGCCTTTGCCATCTCTTTATAATAAGCGACTGTATATTTTGCCCGGTTATCGTCCAAGATGTCCCCGGCATAGCAGATGGCCGCTTCCGCAACCTTGCCGGACAAGCGGGTTTCATCGATGGCGACTTCCATCTGCTTGATCCAGTTCAGACTGTCGAAAATGCGGAATACGTCGATGCCTGCATCCGCAGATTTCCTCACGAATTCACGGATGACATTGTCCGGATAGTTTTTGTAGCCGACCGCATTCGAGCCGCGGAACAGCATCTGGAACAGGACATTCGGGATTTTCTCGCGAAGTTTGAGCAGCCTGTCCCACGGGCTTTCTCCGAGAAAACGGTAGCTGACGTCGAAGGTCGCGCCGCCCCACATCTCGAGCGAGAATGCATCAGGCATGAGACGTGCGGTCTCGTCAGCGATATCAAGCAGGTCATGCGTCCGCACTCGGGTGGCAAGTAGTGATTGATGTGCATCACGGAATGTCGTGTCGGTCAGCAAAACATCATTTTGCTCCAGAATCCACTTGGCAAGCCCGTCAGCACCACGCTCGTCTAGGATCTGTTTTGTACCCGGCTTTGGAGGAGCCGCCAGGTCCAAGGATGGTTTGCGGGCAGGATGGAACACCGGCTTCGCTTCCTTCCCGATGCCCGGGAAGCCGTTTACCGTGACATTCCCGATATAGGTAAGAAGCTTGGTTCCGCGGTCTTTGCGTGTCGGGAAGATAAAGAGGTCCGGCGTCTCATCGATAAAGGCGGTGTTGTAATTGCCTGTCAGGAAATCGGGATGCTTGACGACGTTTTCCAGGAACGGAATGTTCGTCTTGATCCCCCGGATCCTGAATTCCTGGAGGTTCCGCTCCATTTTCGCGGCTGCTTCCCTGAACGTCATGCCCCAGGTGGAGACTTTGACCAGCAATGAATCGTAATGCGGTGTAATGACCGCACCCTGGAAACCGTTTCCTGCATCCAGGCGTACGCCGAAACCGCCCCCTGACCGGTAAACCATCAGCTTCCCGGTATCAGGCATGAATTGGTTTAGCGGATCTTCTGTCGTGACCCTTGACTGGATCGCATAGCCGAACAGGGGAACCTTGTCCTGCGCAGGAATCCCGGTTTCCGGATCATCCAGGCTCCTGCCTTCGGCAATATGGATCTGGGAGTGGACGATATCGATGCCCGTCACCATCTCGGTGATGGTGTGCTCGACCTGAATGCGCGGGTTCACCTCGATAAAGTAGAAGTTGTCCCCGTCAACGAGGAACTCCACCGTGCCGGCATTGATATAGCCCGCATTTTCCATGAGCCGGACCGCCGACTCGCATATTTCTGCCCGAAGTTCGTCCGAGATGGTGATGGACGGCGCGATTTCAACGACTTTCTGGTGGCGTCGCTGGACCGAGCAGTCGCGTTCATACAGATGGACGACATTGCCGTATGTATCTGCGAGTATCTGGACTTCGATATGCTTCGGCTTGTCGAGAAACTTCTCGACATACACATCGGCCGACCCGAATGCCGCTTTTGCTTCGGATTTGGCACGTTCGAACGCTTCAGCTGTTTCATCCGCAGAGCGGACAACCCGCATTCCGCGTCCTCCCCCGCCAAGCGCCGCCTTGATGATGATCGGGTAACCGTTCTGTTCCCCGAATGTTTGGACATCTTCAAGTAAAGAAACAGGGCCGCCGCTTCCCGGAATGACCGGCAATCCGGCCTTGACCGCCTGATCGCGGGCTTTGACCTTGTCGCCGAACATATCCAAATGGGATGAGCGGGGCCCGATGAAGACAATGCCTTCTTCTTCACAACGCCGTGCAAACTCCACATTCTCCGACAGGAAGCCGTATCCCGGATGGATGGCGTCTGCCCCTGAGTCTTTCGCGATTGCGATGATCCCCTCGATATCCAGATAAGCATCGATCGGCTTTTTCCCTTTTCCGACCAGATATGCTTCATCCGCTTTGTAACGGTGGAACGACCCGCTATCCTCCGCCGAATAAATGCCGACAGTGCGGATTTTCAGTTCCGTGCATGCCCGGAAAATCCGGATCGCAATTTCCCCCCGGTTCGCAACCAGGATCTTCTGGATTTTCCCCATTACCCCATCTCCTTCATCATCATTGTTTCGATTCGGTTTTAACGAACATGGATACATTCAGCAGTATCCCTATACAAAATGATAACAGGATTAAAGAGGTTCCGCCATAGCTTATAAACGGAAGCGGAACGCCGGTCAGCGGCATAAGCCCGGTCATCCCCCCCAAGTTTACGAATGTCTGGAAGCCGATCAGGCTCCCGATCCCTGCTGCAATCATGCGCGCTTGCGGGTTGCTCGTCTTTAGCGCGATGCTGATAGCCCTCATCACGATGAAGCCCAGGCCGCCCACGACAATCAGGACGCCGAGGAGACCCAACTCCTCGGAAATGATGGCCATGATGAAATCTGTCTGCGGCTCGGGAAGATAGCCCATTTTCTGGACGGACTGTCCGAGGCCGAGCCCTTTCAGGCCCCCTGCCCCGATCGCCAGGTATCCGTTGATAATCTGGAAACCTGAACCGAGCGGATCCTCGAACGGATCCATGAAGGTACTCAGCCTTGCCAGCCTGCCTTCCGTCAGCAGCTGCTTTCCGCTCACGACTGCAACCAGTACAAAGAGGAATGCCGCCGCGATGGCGAGTCCTGAAAACTTAAAGAACGTCTTCGGCCGCATGCCGCTTGCCGCCATGACGGAGACTGCGGTGACGAGAAGGATCATTGTTGCGCCAATGTCCGTTTCCATCATGATCGAAAGGACGGCAACCGCCAGCAGGATGACCGGCGGGAAAACAGAATTATTCAGGTCATCGATCGTATTCTGCTGCAACTTCTTGGCAAAGAAGCCCGAGAAGTAAAGGATAAAAGCAATTTTCGCCACTTCCGAAGGCTGGAGGTTGATCGGGCCCAGATTAATCCAGCTTCTTGCCCCCGCCTCATCTCCGAATCCGATAAAGTGAACGGCTAGAAGCAAACCGAAAGTCACGAACAGCATCATCGCCATAAACCCTTTTCGCTTATAGTGCTTGAACGGTATAAATGCCCCCACTGCCAGCGCGGGCAACGCGACACAGACGTTGATCAGCTGCCTCTTATAGAAATGATCCGCATCGAATCCGTAGCGGTTGACCGCCCAGACCATACTCGCGCTATAGATCATCACAAGCCCGAACAGGCAAAGGGCCAGATAAACGAAAAAAAGTGGAAAATCAAAATTCCTTATATACCGTTTTAAGTAAGCTTTCATCAAAATTCCCTCAATCTTTCCTAAACAAAAAACTCAAACCGGCAACCGTGTTTGAGTTTTTTGGGTTATTTCTTCGTATATGCATCATGCAAAATCGAAAGTTCACGCTCCAGGGAAGTGAGAATCTCTTTCCCCTGTTCACGATCAATCAGGCCCAATTTTGCTGCGAACTCGATTTCTCGGGAAAGCCCGAACATCTGTGTATCAAGCACTTCTTCATAAAGAGGGCATTGCGGCATCGTCAAATGATCCATCTGGACTTTGATCAGCTGGGCGATTTTTTCCGCATCCGCCTGAAGAAGTTCCAATGCCTTTTCATGATACGCAGATTGAACATTTGTATCCATGAAGCCGCCCCCATCAGCAGGTTTTCTGCTACAGTATATCTATTAGAGTTTATCTTTTGGGAGCAGAAATTGCAAGCACCCTTCATAGGAACGCTTCCGGACGCGAAGGGTTCCCTCTTTTGCCGGAAGCTGCTTTGCTGTAAACTGAACATGCGACTGACTGGAGGAGATACATGATGATCATCATTCCAATACAGGGAAATTGCAAGTACCGCATCTCTCTGGATCCGACGACCTGGATCTTTGATGACCGGAAACTTGACCTGAAGACATATTTTGTCGAGGAAAAAGCTGAGAAAGACACAATGGGCGATTATATCAAGGCGACTTCGAAACATTGGTCGCGTGAGCTCATGGAAGGCGCAAAAACCGAAGAGGAGCTGGGGAAGCCAAAAAAGAAATTCAAAAAACAAGAGCTTCTCAACGGCACGTTCGGCATTGTCCTGGAACCTTTTTTGAAAAACGCCGAGCCTGAAGCCGATGCCGAAACCGTGGTTTTCACAGACCGCGAGGGAGGCGAACACCGCTTCCCGATCAAAGACGCCTACGAAATGATTTTCCAATTCAGCAAGGAAGGCAAGCCGCTCGGCGAGGAAGGTCCCGCTTTCCTGATCATGCCGGACGGTTCCAATATGGAGGATCCGATCAAGGGAATCCGCTCCATCGCGTTTGTGTAAGGAGGTGGAGTGATGCTTGTACGCTGTGTCATGTGTGACCGGGAAGAAGAGATTCCGGAAATCTCTCCGGAGGCGAAACGACTCCGTAACCGGCCGATCCATACGTATATGTGCCGCGAGTGCCATGACCGCATTTCAGAAAAAACCGCTGAAAGGATCGCCACAGGCCGATTCACCTTCCGGCGTACTTCCGAATCTTCGGAAGAGCAGTTCTGACCAATAACAGAAGAAACCTGCTGCTGGCTGGATTTCAGATGATTTCCTTCCAGGCATAATAAAAAAGATTCCACGCTCATACGGGCGTGGAATCTTTTTGTTCGTTTTTATCATCACTCATCCGGCGCATCTTATAAATGATCAGGATCAGTGCCGCGACAATCAGCCCTTCCACGATCGGAAGGAAAAATGCGAGGAATGTGAGCACCAGGCAGCCGAGCAGTAGAAACAGATAGATAACTGCGTTCTGCCATAGCTTCAGCTTTTTCGCAAATCCAAGATAATACACGAGGGCCGACAAGGCGAATATGATGAAGAACAGGACATAGCCCGCGGAGTTGAAGGATGGCATCACTTCATAGATATAGCGGGAGATGGCCGACATTCTTCCGAAAACTTGCTCCTCTTGCAAAACGGACCTTCCTTTCGGATGCGGTTACGCGTCCTGCTCCGCCAGCTTTTTCTTTTTCGCTGCCCGCTCCCGTTCGTTTTTGTCGAGGAGCTTTTTGCGGAGGCGGATGGACTTCGGCGTGACCTCACAATATTCATCATCACTGAGGTATTCGAGCGCTTCCTCAAGCGACATGATTCGGGGTTTTTTCAGAGTTGTCGTCTGGTCTTTAGTCGCAGAGCGGACGTTTGTCGCCTGCTTGACTTTCGTGACGTTCACGGTCAGGTCATTTTCGCGGCTGTGCTCGCCGACGATCATGCCTGCATACACTTCCGTGCCCGGCTCGACAAAAATCGTGCCCCGATCTTCCACCTGAAGTATACCATATGGCGACGCCGTACCGTTATCCATAGAGACGAGGACACCCTGGTGACGTCCGCCGATCCGGCCTTTCTGCAGCGGCTGGTAGCTGTCGAATGTATGATTCAGGATACCGTAGCCGTGTGTCATGGTCATGAACTCGGTCGTATAGCCAATCAGGCCGCGCGCAGGCACGTTGAATACAAGCCGTACCTGGCCGTTGCCGTTATTGACCATGTCGAGCATCTCGCCTTTGCGTTCGCCGAGCGATTCGATGACCGAACCGGTGTACTCTTCAGGCGTATCAATCTGCACGCGCTCCACAGGTTCGCAGCGGACTCCGTCAATTTCACGGACGATGACTTCAGGCTTGGAAACCTGCAGTTCATACCCTTCCCGACGCATGTTCTCGATCAGGATGGAAAGGTGAAGCTCACCACGGCCCGATACGATCCAGGCATCAGGAGAATCTGTCGGATCAACACGCAGGGAAACATCTGTCTGAAGCTGCTGCTCAAGTCGTTCTTCAATCTTGCGCGCAGTAACCCACTTGCCGTCCCGCCCGGCGAACGGGCTGTTGTTGACGAGGAACGTCATCTGGAGCGTCGGCTCATCGACGAAGAGAGCAGGCAGCGCATCCGGATGATCGACCGGGCAGACAGTCTCCCCGACATCGATGTCTTCAAAACCGGAAATGGCCACAAGGTCCCCTGCATAGGCTTCTTCGATTTCTATCCGCTTAAGGCCCATGAACCCGGACATTTTGGTGATCCGGAAGTTCTTTAGCGTTCCGTCGTTCTTCATGAGGACGACCTGCTGTCCGACATGCATCCTTCCGCGGAACACCCGGCCGATTCCGATCCGGCCGACGTAGTCGTTGTAATCAAGCAGCGACACCTGGAACTGAAGGGGTTCGTCCCGGTTGTCGACAGGGGCTGGAATATTTTCCAGAATTGATTCGAACAGCACCTGCATATTTTCTCCCTGATCTGCAGGATCGGGCGAAAGGCTTGCGGTTCCGTTGATGCCGGATGCATAGATGACCGGGAACTCCAGCTGTTCGTCGTTAGCATCCAGTTCGATGAAGAGTTCAAGCACTTCATCGACCACTTCTTCGGGGCGGGCAGCGTCTTTGTCAATTTTGTTTACGACAACGATTGGCTTCAGATTCTGTTCTAGTGCTTTTTTCAGTACAAAACGGGTCTGGGGCATAGTGCCCTCATAAGAGTCAACGACAAGCAGTACGCCGTCGACCATTTTCAGGATCCGCTCGACCTCGCCCCCGAAATCGGCGTGGCCGGGCGTATCCAGAATATTGATTTTGATGTCGTGGTATTGGACAGCGGTGTTTTTCGCGAGGATCGTGATGCCCCGCTCCCGCTCGATGTCATTGGAGTCCATTGCGCGCTCATCGACATGTTCATTAGAACGGAAAATGCCTGATTGCTGCAGCAGCTGGTCGACAAGTGTCGTTTTTCCGTGGTCAACGTGGGCAATGATGGCGATATTACGTAGATCTTGACGAATGTTTGTCATAGTTTCACTCACTTTTCTGTTGCCGGATTCATAACTGTGCTATTATATCACAGGAAAGCCATTTGTCATCTAATAACTGCCAAGTGGAGAATATAGCCGTGTCCGGAGGAATCATTCATGAAGAACGTACAATGGGTATTCGTCTTTTACGCCCTCGCCGCACTTTGCTCGATGCTTGCGATCGGCGTTGCCATCGGCTTGAAAAGCATCCTTGGAATCTTCGGCGCCATTATCCTTCTGATCGTCATCATGGGGATGGGCTTCAAGACAAAAAAATCCATGCGGGATAAAGGGTTACTGTAATAGGTGATTACCCTTTTTCACCCTGACCCAACCAAAAGCGGAACCCGGAAAACGGGCTCCGCTTTTATTTTGTCCGTTTCAGCCGGATATATTGATCGAGTACCGTTTGGTGGAGCCCCGGCCGCGCGGCAATAAATGTATCTTTTGATACCATGTCCAATTGTTCGCCCCGAAGATTGGTCGCAACCGCGCCGACTTCACTTATGATCACGGAACCGCCGGCTACATCCCATGGCGCGAGCCTCATGGAAATGTAAGCATCGAGCCTCCCAGCGGCAACATGTGCCAGCTCAATTGCAGCAGACCCATACGAACGGGTTCCCCGGCAATCTGAGACAAGCTGCCCGATCGCTTCATGTTCGATGTACCGGTTTGGCGTCACCCAGCTGGCATTCACTCCGATAATCGCCTTTTCAACCGGCACCGGTGCCAGTCTTGGCAACCGCTCGTCGTTCCGATAAGCGCCTTCTCCGCGATAAGCGTGATAAAAATCATCCGCCATCACATCATAGATATAGCCGAGCATTCCAACTCCGTCAGCGTAGATGCCCAGCGAAATGGCAAAATTCCGTTGCTGATGAATAAAGTTCATCGTCCCGTCAATCGGATCCAAGATCCAGACCACGCCTTCACCGGATCTGACGTCATCGCCGAACCCTTCCTCGCCGAGAATACGGTGTCCCGGAAAATCCCTGCGGATCCTCGAGATGAAAAACTGCTCGATGTCCCGGTCGATATCGGTCACCAGGTCATTGGCGTCGGCTTTGGTCTCAATCTGTATTTTTCCGGCAAAGCTGACCCTGATCCGGTGGCCGGCTTCCTTGATCAATGACTTTGCATATCGGTCTATGGCTCCCCAGTCCATATACGGCTCCCCCTTCCCGCCTGCCGGCAGCAGGCCGTCTTCTCATTATAACCGAAAGAGGATCCGCATCATTCAATGAAGCTTGAATGACTCCGGATCCCCTCGGTCCCTGCCCGCCCGGCTCCGACGGTCAGTTCGCTTTGAATGCTTCATATTTCTCCAGTTCGGCGTGAATCTCCTTTAATCGCTGCTTGCTTTTCTTCTTCTGGTCGTTATCCGATTGGGACATGGCATCGTACAGGGTTGCGAGTTCATAGTCCAGCTCCAGGTTCAGCATGCTAATATACTGTTTTTCAACTTCAGCTTTCCGGATCACATGGATGACTTGTTTCATGTGGATGCACCCTTTCACGGATTTTTTTGGTCATCTCCACTCTGAGTTCGTCGCTTGCCCGCGCTGTTCGTTGAGATGTCCTGTTGCAAAGATTGTTCCCCGTTTTTTGTTACAATAAACGTTGCGGACCAAAAACGAATTGAACAGTATTCAATCGAAAGAAGGGATTCAAATGGAGTTTAACGGTTTCAGACAGGAAGACTTTGACACATTCCAAATTGACGGGCTCGCCGAGCGCATGGAAGCGATAGAAGCCCGCATCAGGCCGAAATTCCGGGAACTTGGCCGCGAGCTCACGGATGACCTCTCAGCCATGCTAGGCCAGGAGATGCATCTCCACATCGCCAAACATGCCCGCCGCACAGTGAATCCTCCGAAGGACACCTGGCTCGCCATTGCCGGAGATAAGCGCGGCTACAAGAAACATCCGCATTTCCAGGTCGGACTGTTCGATGACAGGGTGTTTATCTGGCTGGCATTCATTTATGAGCTTCCCGATAAAGCGAATATCGCCCAGCGCTTCCTGGACAGGATCGATACGGTCGAAGCGACGATCCCGGACAGCTATGTGATCTCCCAGGACCATATGCAAAAAGGGGCAGAACAGGTTTCAGACATCGATCTGGCCGGTACCCTGGAACGTTTCAGGACGGTCAAGAAAGCCGAACTCCTCATCGGCCGCAACATTCCTGCCGGCGATCCGCTTTTGGAAGACGGTGAAGCGTTTTACCGGGCTGCGAAAGAGACGTTTGATACGCTTGTTCCGCTTTATAAGATGGCATACAGCTGATATGCAATGCGGGAATCAGACAAAAAGGAGCGGCGGCTTATCGCCCCGCTCCTTTTATGATCGCTTCATCCGGAAGGTCTTTCAGTTTCTTGATAACCGGATAAGCCGCATAGCCGCTTGCATCTTCAAACTCCGTAAAGAGCTTTTTTTCACCTGACTTTGATGGCTCGATTTCTTTGAATTTACGATAGGCAGCCATCAGTTCCCCCCGCCGGATCCCGCTTTCATATGCTTTTTCCACGGCTTCGAAAAACTTGACTGCGTTAATGATCTCATCTGTTGTCCAGTCCGTCCGGAGCGGATACGAGTAGCCTTCACTTGCCATTGTTCATCCCTCCCTGTTTGATCAGTTGCCCCACTTTGCACGGATCTGGCCGGCTTCATGAACCATGCGTCCGAACAGTTCTTCCACGGTCGGAACGTCCTCGACGAGACCGGCCACCTGACCGGCCCAGCCGAACCCTTGATCGGACATCCCGTCATGGATAAAACGCCGGTTCGCTTCCCCGCTGATATAGGTTTTCAACGCTTCGTAAGTCGGGTCCTGACGCTCAATTTCCAGAATTTTGTCCGTCCAGTCTCCCGTCAGCACACGGGCAGGTGCGCCGATCGATCGTTTGATGACGTTGGTGCCCGTTTCGGAAGCGGAAATAAGCGCTTCCTGGTAGGCTGCGGATGCATCCACGCACTCTTTGGTCGCGATAAACCGCGTTCCCATTTCGATGCCTTCGGCGCCGAGTGCATGTGCCGCCATCCAGCCCCTGCCATCTCCGATACCGCCCGAAGCGATTACAGGGATGGAGACACTGTCTGCGACGCGCGGGACGAGGACCATGGTGCCTACATCGTCCCGGCCGAGGTGGCCTCCGCCCTCCTGGCCGACCACCATGACGGCATCAGCCCCCAGGCTTTCCGCTTTCTGGGCTTGCCGAACCGCTGCGACCAGCACCAGTTTTTTGATGCCGGTACCATCCAGCTGTTCCAGAAGAGGTGCCGGGTTGCCTCCCGTCATCGTAACTACCGGGACCCCTTCGTCTATCGCAACATCCAGCATGTGGTCAAACGCTCGGCCATGCTGCCCGATTGCATAGTTGACCCCGTATGGCTTGTCCGTCATTTCTTTTACCTTGCGGATCTCACGCCGCAGCTCGTCCGGTCCCGGCAGGCTCATCGCCGTGATTTGGCCGAGCCCACCCGCATTTGATACAGCTGCCGCCAGATCGGCATAGGCGAGATACGCCAGTCCCCCCTGGATGATCGGATACTTTATCCCCAGCAATTCGGTTACCCTTGTGTTCCATTCCATGCAAATCCCCCCCTTGACTCCATCTTATCTTATGGGGAGAAGAAGTTGAACCCAGTCTGCCCGGTCCGAACATTTCAATGACATCCGACCGCAGCGGTGCTATAATATGCCCTTGAAATCCTGAATCATGAGAACGAGGGGGATCCCGATTGTCACAGCTCGAAACACCATTGTTCGACACGCTCCTGAAACACCGGAACCGTCACCCGATCCAATTCCATATACCCGGCCACAAAAAGGGGCGCGGAATGGATCCCGCATTCCGTGAATTCGCCGGAGACAATATCCTGTCGGTCGATCTGATCAACATCGCCCCCCTGGATGATCTCCATTCACCGAGAGGACCGATACACCGGGCACAGGAACTTGCCGCCCAGGCGTTTGGAGCCGATTATACCTTTTTCTCCGTACAGGGGACGAGCGGTGCAATCATGACAATGATCCTCAGCGTCTGCGAACCCGGCGACAAAATCATCATTCCCCGGAATGTCCATAAATCCATCATGTCTGCCATTGTCTTTGCGGGGGCCGTACCGGTCTTTATCCATCCGGAAGTTGACCCGGAACTCGGAATCTCGCACGGCATCTCTGCGGAAGCCGCCGAGACGGCGCTCGCCGCCCATCCGGATGCCAAAGGGCTGCTCGTCATCAACCCGACCTACTTCGGAGTATGCGCCGACCTGGAACGGATTGTCGACATCACGCACTCTTACGGCATCCCGGTGCTGGTCGATGAGGCACACGGCGTCCATATTCATTTCAACAACAGTCTTCCTGTTTCCGCCATGCAGGCAGGCGCAGACATGGCTGCCACCTCCGTACACAAGCTGGGCGGCGCGATGACCCAAGGCTCTGTCCTGAATGTGCGGGAAGGGCTTGTGTCGACCAAGCGGGTCCAATCCATCCTGTCGATGCTGACGACCACGTCCACATCCTATCCGATCCTGGCATCGATCGACTGCGCCCGCAGGCAGCTCGCCGTCCATGGGAGCGACCTGCTGGACGAAACGCTCCTGCTTGCCAAGGACGCCAGAAAAAGAATCAATAAGATTCCGGGACTTTGGTGTCCGGGGAGGGAACTGATCCGCAGCTCGGCCACCTTCGATATGGATCCGACAAAACTTCTGATCAGCGTCAAGGATCTGTCAATCACCGGCAACCAGGCGGAAGTGTGGTTGCGGGAAAATGCCAATATCGAAGTCGAGTTGTCTGATTTATATAATATCCTGTGCATCCTGACGATCGGAGATACCGGAAAAGAGGTCACTCTTCTGATCAACGCACTCAAGAGAATGGCCGCTACGTTCGCGCCGGATGGATCGGAACGTCCGCCATTCGTGGCTCTGCCGGAAATTCCGGCACTCGCGCTTACTCCGCGGGACGCATTCTACGCACAGACTGAAGCCATCCCTCTTGATGAAGCGGAAGGGCGGATTTCCGCCGAATTCATCATGGTCTACCCGCCGGGAATCCCGATCATCATCCCCGGTGAAATTGTCACACGGGACAACATCGACTATATCCGGATGAACATGGAAGCCGGCCTTCCTGTCCAGGGTCCCGAAGACGACACCATGCAGAATCTTCTCGTCATCAAAGAGAGGATGCCGATCATTTCGTGAGAGTACAAGCCCAGGCGCCCGTTCAGCAGCTTACAAAATCACTTAGGAATGATATAAAGAAAACACGCACAAGCGAGGCGTTGGGCAGCAAAGTCCTTCCTGCGCCCTTAACGTAGTGGTGGGCGGTACATATTTGCAGGGTCTCTCCGCTCTTCCTTTTCCGCAGGAGTCCGCGCCTCCACTACAAGCAATATTGCCATTATGTTCGATTCAATTGTTCAAGCTTCCGCCTAGAGCGTAAATCCCGATTATATGGGTTATAAAAAAATGGAGAGCGCGGAAATCTGCGCTCTCCATTTTTTATTGGGCCGTTTCCGGCATTTTGATGGTGACCGGGTCGATCAGCGTATAGCCTTTGTCCCGCAGCCCCTGAACGATCTTCGGAAGCGCCGCGGCCGTCCATTCACGATCATGCATCAGGAGGTTCGCGCCGTTGTTCAGGAATTCCGTGTTCACCATGATATCGGCAAGGGCTTCCCCGTTCTGATATTCCGGCTCCCAATCATAGCCGTATGTCCAGTTCATGAGGAGCATTCCTTCCTCCGCTGCCAGCTGGCGGGTGAAATCCGTGTTCACTCCAAACGGCGCGCGGAAGAACTTCGGCTTTTCCCCCGTCACCTGTGCAACGATTTCGTTTACACCAAGGATCTCCTCACGCTGAGCCTCCTGTGGAATCTGCTTCAGATTCGGATGCGACATTGTATGATTGCCGATCGGGAATCCCATTTCATGGATTTCCTTCAGCACCGCCTTTTCTTCATCGGTATCGATAAAGTGTCCGTTGACGAAAAAGATGGCTGGCGCATCCAGCTCCTTCAAGGTCTTCGCCATCTCAAGTGCATGCTTGTCCGGAGCATCGTCGATCGTCAGCAGAGCAGCCTTCGGTTCTGCGTTTCCGATCGGCTCAAACGACCAGGTGGCTTCATTCAGCTCATAAAGCGGTTCTGCAGGTTCTGCCGAAGCCGGTTCCTGCTTCTCCCCACTTTCTTCCCCTTTATCAGATTCATCAGCTACATCAGCTGATTCAGTTGAATTTCCCTCTGAACCGCCGCTGTCTTCCTGCTCCTCAATCTGTTCATCCTGTTGATTAGCCGCATCATTTGTTCCGCTGTCTTCAGCATCCTCCTGGCCCATGCATCCACCAAGCAGGATAGCCGCCAGTGCGGCGCACAACATCCAATTCCGTCCGATTTTCATAGCTGCAGTCACACCCCTTCTCTTCTATCAGTCTATCATCGCCAAGGGATACCGCACAATGCGACAAAGGGAGTTTCAGGAAATGAAAAAGAGAGCGGAAAGTCCGCTCTCTTGTGTGGAATTATTTAAGGATATGGATCGGGTTGCCGAGAACGACTTCCGCTGCTTCCATCGAAATCTCCCCGAGTGTCGGGTGAGCGTGGATGGTCATGGCAATGTCTTCGACTGTCATGCCTGCTTCGATGGCAAGGCCAAGTTCCGCGATCATATCGGATGCGCCTGCACCGACGATCTGTGCACCGAGGAGCAGTCCGTCTTCTTTGCGGGATACAAGTTTGACGAAACCGTCGGAAGCGTCAAGCGCAAGCGCGCGGCCGTTTGCTCCGAACGGGAATTTGCCCGCCGTCACTTCGTAGCCTTCTGCTTTAGCCTGCTCTTCGTTCAGGCCGACTGTCGCCAATTCGGGATCTGTGAAGCACACAGCCGGGATTGCCAGGTAATCGACTTCCGACTTTTCACCTGCAATGGCTTCAGCCGCGATCTTGCCTTCATACGAAGCCTTGTGCGCCAGCTGTGGTCCAGGGACGATGTCGCCGATTGCAAAGATGTTGGACACGCTTGTGCGGCCCTGGCGGTCGACTTCGATCAGGCCGCGCTCGCCGAATTTCACGCCGGCTTCTTCGAGGCCCATTTCGTCTGTGTTCGGACGGCGTCCGACTGTAACGAGAACGTAGTCCGCCTCGATTGTCTGTTCTTCACCTTTGGCTTCATAAGTGACCTTGACGCCGTTTTCTGTTTCCTCAGCGCCTTTCGCCATTGCTTGTGTGACGATTTCAACGCCCTTTTTCTTGAGGCCTTTTTTGACGATTTGTGTCATCTGCTTTTCGAAGCCTGCGAGGATGTCTTTCGCGCCTTCGAGGATTGTCACTTCGGAACCGAGATTGGCATATGCAGAGCCGAGTTCTGTGCCAATATAGCCGCCACCGATGACAACCAGCTTGCCAGGCACTTCCTCAAGGTTCAGTGCGCCGGTCGAATCGATGATGCGCTTCGAGAACTTGAACGAAGGAATCTCGACCGGACGGGACCCGGTAGCGATGATCGCATTTTTGAATTTATAAGTCTGTGCGGATTTATCATCCATGACACGGACTGTGTTGGCGTCAACAAAGTAAGCTTCGCCTTGTACGATTTCTACTTTATTGCCTTTCAGGAGGCCTTCGACTCCACCGGTCAATTTCTTGACGACGCTGTTTTTGAATTCCTGCGCCTTGGAGAAGTCGAGTTTCACATCGGAGGTGCTGATGCCCATATTGTCAGCACCTTTTGCTTCGACGAAGCGGTGTCCGACACTGATGAGCGCTTTGGATGGGATGCAGCCTACGTTCAGGCACACGCCGCCAAGATTTTCACGTTCTACAATCGTAACCTTCTGGCCGGTCTGTGCTGCGCGGATCGCTGCAACATATCCCCCCGGGCCGGAACCGATGACGATTGTATCCGTTTCAATTGGAAAATCACCTACTACCATTATTTACGCCTCCATTAGTAAAAGTTCCGGATTCGACAATAGTCGCTTAATATGGTTCAGCGCCTGCTGCGCAGTGACGCCGTCGATCATCCGGTGATCATAGCTCAATGACAATGCTAACATAGGAGCCGCCACAATTTCACCATTTTTGACAACCGGTTTTTCTGCAATGCGCCCGATTCCGAGGATTGCGACTTCCGGGTGGTTGATAATCGGAGTGAACCATTGTCCGCTTGCGGAACCAAGGTTCGAGATAGACATCGAGCCGCCCTTCATCTCGTTTGGCGACAGTTTGCCATCGCGGGCTTTAGCCGCGAGCTGGTTGATTTCATCAGAAATTGAGAAGACCGATTTCCGGTCGGCATTTTTAATGACCGGTACAAGCAGGCCGCGGTCGGTGTCCGCCGCAATGCCGACATTATAGTAATGCTTCTGGATGACTTCTTCTGTCGACTCATCGTAGGACACGTTCAGTTGCGGATATTCACGGAGCGTGCTGACCAGCGCCTTAACGACATACGGGAGGTACGTCAGCTTGATTTCCTTCTCCGCTGCGATTTCCTTGAACTTCCGGCGGTGCTCCACAAGTGCCGTCACATCGACTTCATCAAGGTGCGTAACATGCGGTGCTGTATGCTTCGAGTTGACCATCGCCTTGGCGATTGCCTTTCGGATGGAGGAGATTTTCTCCCGGGTTTCCGGGAATTCCCCTTCCGGAAGCTGTGTTGCCGCTGCCGGACGTGCCGCTTCTTCTGCTTCGGACGCAGTATCCTGGGCCGCCGCCTCAGGGGACTGTTCTGCCGCAGGTTTTTGTCCGCCGCTCAGGAACGCATCCACATCCTCTTTCAGGATACGGCCATTTTTGCCGCTGCCTTCAACTTCATGGATGTCGATGTCATTGTCACGGGCGTATTTGCGCACAGACGGCATGGCGATCACGCGGCCGCCTGATGGCTTGTCCGATTTTTTCGCGGCCGCAGGTGCCGTGCCTTGCTCTTTTTCGGTTTTAGGAGCTTCTTCCTTATCCAGGTCCTGCCCGGACTCCATTACAGACTGAACCTGGTCGTCGGTCTTGTCCGTGCCACTTTCAGGTGCGTCACTTTCATCTCCCTGATGATCCGGCGAATCGATCTTGATAAGGAGATCGCCGACAACAGCGACCTCCCCTTCCCCAACCAGGATATCTTCGACCGTACCGTCTACGGGAGAAGGGATTTCAACGACTGCTTTGTCGTTCTGCACTTCGCACAGAAGGTCGTCTTCCTTGATGGTGTCGCCTTTGTTGACGAACCACTTTACGATTTCTCCTTCATGGATACCTTCACCGATATCCGGCATACGAAATTCAAATGCCACGCCTCTCACCCTTTCTTTTTTCAAAATCGTTTATCAGAATTCGAGAACCTTCTTAGCGGTTTCCACAATATCCTTTACACCTGGCAGCCAAGTGTTCTCACCTTGTGCGTATGGATAGATCGTATCAGGGGCTGCTACCCGCAGCACAGGCGCTTCAAGGCTCAGGATTGCGCGTTCCGTGATTTCGGCAACGACGTTTGCCGCAACACCCGCCTGACGCTGTGCTTCTTGGACCACGATTGCGCGGTTAGTCTTTTCAACCGACGAGATAATGGTTTCTACATCGAGCGGCTGGACTGTGCGGAGGTCGATGACTTCAACCGAATGACCTTCTTTCTCCAGTTCTTCAGCTGCCTTCAGGCTCTCACGGACCATGGCGCCGTATGTGATGATCGACAGGTCCGTTCCTTCTTTTTTCACATCGGCCTTGCCGAGTGGAATCGTGTATTCTTCCTCCGGAACTTCTTCGCGGAACGAGCGGTAAAGTTTCATATGCTCCAGGAAGATGACCGGATCTTCATCCCGGATTGAGGAAATGAGAAGCCCTTTAGCATCGTACGGGCCGGATGGAATGACTACTTTAAGACCCGGTTGCTGCGCCATAAGGCCTTCAAGGCTGTCGGCGTGCATTTCAGGCGTGGCCACACCGCCGCCAAACGGCGAGCGGATCGTCACCGGCGCGTGGAAATGGCCGGCACTGCGGAAGCTCATCCGTGCAAGCTGGCCACTGATCGAATCCATCACTTCATAGACGAACCCGAAAAATTGGATCTCCGGTACTGGGCGGAAGCCCTGCAGTGAGAGGCCGACCGCCAGTCCGCCGATGCCGGATTCGGCCAGCGGCGTATCGAATACACGGTCTTCCCCGAATTCTTTCTGGAGTCCTTCCGTAGCACGGAAGACGCCTCCGTTAACGCCGACGTCCTCCCCGAAGACGAGGACATTTTCATCGTTTTTCAGCTCATTACGGAGTGCATCCGTAATCGCCTGGATCATCGTCATTTGTGCCATCGGTCACTTCGACTCCTTCGCTGTATAAATATCAAGCTGTTCTTTCACGTTCTCAGGCATTTCACCGCGGTACATGATATTGAGGAAGTCGCTCACTTTCTGTTTAGGAGCGGCATCCGCATTCTTGATGGCTGCCTTGATTTCTTCTTTGGCACGCTCGATCACTTCGTTTTCCTTTTCCTCATTCCAGAGGCCCTTGCCTTCCAGGTATTTGCGGAAACGGATGAGCGGATCGCGTTTTTCCCATTCCGAATCGGTTTCGGATGTGCGGTAGCGGGTCGGGTCATCCCCGGCCATCGTATGTGGCCCGTAACGGTAACACATGGTCTCGATCAGTGTCGGTCCGCCGCCGTTCAGTGCGCGTTCGCGAGCCTGTTGCGTGACCGCATAAACTGCCAGCGGGTCCATTCCGTCGACAAGTACACTTGGAATGCCTGCAGCAATCCCCTTTTGGGCAAGTGTTTTCGCCTTTGTCTGGAGAGAGCGTGGCGTCGAGATCGCATACTGGTTGTTCTGGATGATGAAGATTGCCGGCGAGTTGAATGCACCTGCGAAGTTGATGCCTTCGTAGAAGTCACCCTGAGATGTTCCGCCGTCACCCGTATAAGTGATGACAACCGATTTTTCTCCCCGCTTTTGCTTGCCAAGCGCTACGCCCGCCGCCTGGATGTACTGGGCTCCGATAATGATCTGCGGAAGGAATATATTGACTCCATCAGGAACGTCGCTTCCCTGGAAGTGACCTCTGGACCACAAGAATGCCTGCTCAAGAGGGAGACCATGGAAAACGATCTGAGGGACATCCCGGTATCCCGGAAGGATGAAGTCATCCTTTTCCAAAGCATACTGGGAAGCAAGCTGAGAAGCTTCCTGGCCGGCAGTCGGCGCATAGAAGCCCAGGCGTCCCTGGCGGTTAAGGGATATCGAGCGCTGGTCAAGGATCCGCGTCCACACCATGCGGGTCATCAGTTCTGTCAGTTGCTCATCACTCATTCCAGGATCCATCTCTTTGTTGATGATTTCCCCTTCCTCATTGAGGACCTGAAGCATTTCGAATTGATCTTCGATTTCCCGGAGATTCTGTTCCGGATCGAATGCGTTCGCCTTCTTTTGAGCCATTGCGGCAACTCTCCTTTATCTGTATTATCATTTTTGTTTTGCGAATTGGTACACCTGATTCATTTCGGATTATACAAGAACGTGAAACACCAGTCAACACAAGGCTTTGAAAGCGCTTTTAGTATTAGTACACAGCGCTATATTCATTGATCTGTATTAACACATAGCCGTGATTTGTTTTAACTCATGGTAAAGGACAATTCCAGTATTCCCTTTATGAAAATGAAAAAACGCCCGAAAGCTTTTGCTTTCGGGCACGTCGGATTAATTACCTTCGCTTTCGGCGATGGTGTCATAGGCCATCTTTTTCTTTTCGTTGACAGTATCCGTCGCTTCGTTAAAGGCACTTGCAGCGGCCTTGACTTCAGAATTCGCGCTGTTGACAGCTTCCACTTTTTCCTGGATAGACTGGAAGTCAGCTTCCTCATCTGTCGCCAGGCTGTATAATTCCTTCTGAATTTCTGAGGCTTTCTCGTATAGTCCGGAGAATTCCTCATGGGCGCCGTAACGGTCAGTCATCGATTGCTTCAGATTGTCAATGGCATCTCTGACCGGATCCCCGTCATCACCGATTTCGTCCAATCCGGAAAGCTCTTTTTGGGCTTGACCAAGCGCATCTTTGCCTTCTTCAAGGAGGCTGAGGCGTTCATCTGCCGAGCTGTCCGCTTCGGCTGCCAGTGCCGCCAGCTCCTCCCGATCATCCTGTGTAAGCTCCATCATCTCATTGAACAATTCAAATTCCTCTTTTTCAAGCGATGCCATTTTTTCCTGGGCTTCCAGGAACGGCTGCTCCTTTTCCTGAATCGTGCCGATTGCATCCGATAGCTTGCCTTCGGATGACGCACCGAAAGAGCAGGCGGAAAGGAGCATCGCTGCAAGCGCAGTGCCCGCCAATCTGATTTTCATGCCAATCTCCCCTTCCCTTTCCTGTTTCTACTATATTCTCTGTAAAGGCTGTTTTCAATCGGGCGGGGCATTTTGTTTCATCAACCCGCCAGTGCCGTATATAATGATAGACAAGGTAAACCGCACGAAAGGAAGTCAGCTGCCATGATTACGATGGACCAGATTATCCGCGAGGGTCACCCGACCCTTCGGAAAAAAGCGGAGGAATTAAAGTTTCCTCTGACAGAAGAAGAAAAGAAAACTGCTGCCGAGATGCTTGAGTTTCTCAAGAACAGCCAGAATCCCGAGACAGCGGAAAAATACGGACTCCGTGCGGGTATCGGAATAGCCGCCAACCAGATCGATGTGCCAAAACGGATGTTCGCCCTGCACATCGTTGATGAGGGCACGGAGCCGCTCAGCATGACCTTTGTCAATCCAAAGATCGTGAGCCACTCTGCCCAAAAGTCCTATCTGCCCGGCGGGGAAGGCTGTTTGTCCGTTGACCGGGATGTGGCCGGATTTGTTCCGCGCTATTCCAAAATTACGGTCAAAGGCTTCACGCCCGATGGAGAACCGATCAAAAAGCGGCTTAAGGGCCTCCAGGCCATTGCCTTCCAGCACGAGCTCGATCATCTGAATGGCGTCATGTTCTACGACCATATCGACCCGGACGAGCCGTTCCGGAAATATCCTGACGCAGAACCGCTGAAAACAGACGAAGAATAATAAAACCGGGACCGCTTTACGGCCCCGGATCTATTGCAGACAGGCAAACCCTGTCTCAGACTGCAGCCAAAGTGAGTGTACGGCTCCTTTGGCTGCAGTTTCTTCTTTGTCTAAACATCCCCCGGATTTCCGCTCCGGGCCTTTGTTGGCCAACGCTGTCGCTTTTGGCCACAGACGCCGTTCTTCGTGACGGCGTCCGCTATTCCGCGGGCGTTGCCTTAGCCGATACCAGTACGCAGACTGGCATCGGCTAACGCTTTTTTCACTGTAAAACGCCTGTACCGAAGATATTGATTGAAGTGCAGGGTGGTGACTCCTCCGGGATAGATAGCGCGGAGAAACCCAAATGTAAGTAGGTTTTGCCCAATTGAACCATCCGGTGATCACTCCCGTGGGTAAACCTTGGACGAGTTTTTCCATAGTCTGAGACAGAGAAGTTTTTCTTTTTTTAGATGAGTTTCAGTTGGTCAAGGATTCTTGCGATGCCATCTTCTGATACATCACCCGCGATATAATCAGCGCGCTTTTTGGCTTCTTCATGGGCATTTCCCATAGCCACGCCCACACCGGCAGCCTCCAGCATCTCAATATCGTTCAGGCCGTCCCCGAATGCGACGGCATCGGACATCGTCAAGCCTTCCCGATCGAGGATCCGCTGCATCCCTTCTGCTTTGGAAGTTCCTGCAGGAAGGATATCGGTGGATGTGCGGTGCCAGCGGACAAACTTCATTTCCGGGAAAGCCTCGGCGTATTCCTGTTCCTGCTGCTCGGTGCAGAACAGGAGTGCCTGATGGATCGGCCTTTCCAAGTAAAACGTTTCCGATGCACGCGGATACGGCATTTTAAGCGAACTCAGGCTGTCTCCGACATGCGGATGACCAGTCTCCGTTGCTACCATCTCCCTGTCGTCCATGAAAATTAACGGGAACCGGTCTCTGTCCGCCTTTTCCTTTATTCGCGCAAGGACATCCGTTTCGATGATGCCGCCATGGATCAATTCGCCCTTGTGGACGGCATATTGTCCGTTAAAGCAAATGTATGTATCGACGTCCAGGTCTTCAAGCACCGGACCGACCATGAATGGCGCCCGTCCGGTTGCAATGGCGACAAGATGGCCTTTTTCACGCGCAGCCATGATCGCTCTTCTGGCTGAATCGGGCAACTTTTTCTCATGGTCGTACAGGGTGCCGTCAATATCGAAAAAGAGGATTTTCTTCGTCATCAAAATCTCCGCCTTCCTATATAACTTCTTTCACCTTGCACCTTGACAGAACATTCAAAAAGGACTATAATGACGTCAAGGAGTGATAGCCATGCTTAAACGCCTGAAACGCAAATGGTTGAAGCGGCTCAATGGCATCCTCGGCAAAAAGTCCATTGCATAGTGAACTCATGCCCCCGCAACTACGGGGGCTTTTCTTTATTTCACTGTGCCTGCATGCTATTATAAACGATATGGCAAGTATTTGAACGTGAAAAAGGAGAGCAGACCATGATCTACAAAGTGTTCTATCAAGAAAACATGAATGAAGTACCAGTCCGCGAAAACACAAAGTCCCTGTACGTGGAAGCAGAATCGGAACGCGCAGTCCGTGCCGCGCTGAAAGATCGCAACCTGTACATCGAATTCATCCAACTACTCGAAGACGGCCACCTGGAGTACGAGAAAAACTCGCCGGACTTCCGCATTGAACAGGTGTGACGCGGATGAAATCGGTCAAGAATGATCAGACAGCCGTATTTGCGCTCGGCGGACTGGGCGAAATCGGCAAAAACACGTATGGGGTCCAATTCCAGGATGAAATCATCCTGATTGATGCGGGAATTATGTTCCCTGAAGATGATCTTCTCGGCATCGACTATGTCATTCCCGACTATACGTACATCGAACGGAATGTCGATAAAATCAAGGGCCTCTTCATCACACACGGCCATGAGGACCATATTGGCGGTATTCCGTATCTGCTCAAGAAAGTCAATATTCCTGTCTACGGCGGAAAATTGGCGCTGGGTCTTCTGCGCAACAAACTTGAAGAGCACGGTCTTCTGCGCCGTACGAAACTCATCGAAGTGAAAGAAGAGGAAGTCATCAAGTTCCGCAAGACTTCGGTCAGCTTCTTCAGGACTACACACAGTATCCCGGATGCCTTTGGGATTGTTGTCAAGACGCCTCCCGGCAACATCGTCCACACCGGCGACTTCAAATTCGACTTCACACCTGTCGGAGAGCCTGCGAACCTGGCGAAGATGGCACAGATTGGAGAAGAAGGCGTCCTTTGCCTCTTGTCCGACAGCACCAACGCGGAGGTTCCTGATTTCACGATGTCCGAAAAAACAGTCGGAGAAAGCATTGATGAGATCTTCAGGAAAGTGAACGGGCGTATCATCTTCGCAACGTTCGCTTCCAACATCTACCGACTGCAGCAGGCAGTGGACGCCGCGATCCGTCACGGCCGCAAGATCGCCGTATTCGGACGCAGCATGGACAATGCCATCACCATCGGGACAGAGCTTGGTTACATCAATGCCCCGAAGGAAATGTTCGTCGATACTCAGGCACTGAACCGCCTCCCTGCCAACGAGGTCATGATCCTCTGTACAGGCAGCCAGGGGGAACCGATGGCTGCCCTTTCGCGGATTGCCAACGGCACTCATCGCCAGATCCAGATCCAACCTGGAGATACGGTCATTTTCTCTTCTTCCCCGATTCCAGGAAATATCGCAAGCGTGAACCGGACGATCAACCTGCTGTTCCGCGCCGGTGCGGAAGTGATCCATGGATCCCTAAACAATATCCATACTTCCGGCCACGGCTCCCAGCAGGAACAAAAACTGATGCTCCGCTTGATCAAACCGAAATTCTTCATGCCGATCCACGGAGAATACCGTATGCTGAAGACGCATGCCGGTCTCGCCGTGCAGTGTGACGTTCCGGAGGACAACATTTTCATTATGGAAAATGGAGATGTCCTCGCGCTCAGCGCAGACGAAGCCCATCTGGCGGGAAGAATCCCGTCAGGCGACGTCTACATCGACGGCAGCGGAATCGGCGACATCGGCAACGTCGTTCTTCGGGACCGCCGCGTCCTTTCAGAAGATGGCCTCGTCATCGTGGTCGTCACGCTCAACAAGGCGAAAGGCAAGATTGTGGCCGGACCTGATCTGATTTCCAGAGGATTCGTCTATATGCGGGAGTCCGGTCAGATGATCAACGAGGCACAATCGATGCTGAACCGCCGCCTCCGTCAGACCGTTGCCAACTCTGATACACCTGATACAGATGCGCTCAAGAGCCAAATCAACGATATTCTCGGCCCGTACCTGTATGAACAGACCAAACGCAAGCCAATGATCCTTCCGGTTGTCATGGAAGTCTGAGTGCTGGCATAAAAAAGCTGCGCGGAACCGATTCCGTGCAGCTTTTATTAATGGCAAGCGGATAAAGCCCTCAGCAAAATAGCCCATGCGGAAGTGATCTCCGCATGGGCTATTTGTTTAGTGCAGTGCTTTTTTTTCAAAGCGGAGAATATCTGAATCCGAACCGATAATGATCAGGATATCTCCCTCTTGGATGCGTTCTTCTGCCAGAGGTGAGACGACTACGTCTTCTCCCCTCTTGATCGCCACGATATTGATGCCATACCTTGCACGGATATCAAGGTCAAGGATGGAATTGCCGGCAAGCATCTCATTGGCCTTGATCTCCATGATGGAGTGCTCTTCAGACAGTTCGAGATAGTCGAGTATATTGTTCGATATCATATGATTCGCAATCCGGATGCCCATGTCCCGCTCCGGGTGGACGACCTGGTCCGCCCCGATTTTCTCGAGCACCTTCGCGTGATAGTCATTTTGTGCTTTTACGGTGATTTTCTCAACGCCAAGTTCTTTCATGATCAGTGTTGTCAGTATGCTTGACTGGATGTCTTCCCCGATGGCGACAATCACGTGTTCGAAATTCCGGATGCCTAGTGACACAAGTGCCTGTTCGTCGGTCGTATCCGCCACGACGGCCTGTGTCGCAATAGATGCGAATTCGTCCACCCGCTCCGGATCCTGGTCGATGGCGAGGACGTCTGCCCCCTGCTCCACCAGTTCCCGGCAGATGCTTCCGCCGAAACGTCCCAATCCGACAACGACAAACTCTTTTTTCATCAGTCTTTCCTCCAGCTGCCGGCCCGGCTGCGCGGGCCGCGCGTAAAATACGGCTTCACCCGTTTATACTACCCCGCAGAAAGGGAAGGATGAATGTGAGACATTCTCAACCCCGGTCAAACGGATATTTCGGCCGGTCCGTGCAGAACTGGCATTTCGGGTCGGTGCAGGGTTCTTCGCGCCACTCGTTGCATCCGGCGCAGTACGCAGAATCATAGGTGGCATCATAGGACAGCGGTTCCAGACAGAATTCGCAGTAGTCATCAAGTTCTTCGTAGGGGATGATACGGTCTTTCGTCATCAGGAAGACCCCTTCAATGATAGGCGTAACGCCATTGCGGCTCCGTCCCCGTCCATTGTCCGGACCCGGGAAGAAATTGTTTTTGCCCATTGCCACCCCTCCTTTTTCCAATAGTGTACCACATCATCCCAAAACTACAATGAATCGTGGTGAAATCATGACTGAGCTTCCGATAACCAAAGACTTCATCGTTAAAGACGGCTATCTCTCATTTATTCTGCCGTTTGCCTACAGGAAAAAACAGATCCGCAAAGCTGCAGACGCCCTTAATGATGATGGCTTCCACTTCTTTACACTCGACGATCCTGGAGGGCGGATTGATGAGCTTTATGAAGGGGCGATCGAGATTTCCCAGGAAGAGCTTGACCAGTATTTCCTTCCCTACGTGGAACAGAAAATCTTCCCGCCCTCTGTGGAAGATTACGGTTTCCACCGCTTCTACAAAGTGGTCGGGGAAGATTTTTCACTGAAGGCTGACGGAGAGACGTATCCCTTCCGTTTCATGAGTCTCGATGTGATTCTCGGACCGTTCGGCATCGCCTTCCTCACGTCAAGAGTGCGCCTTCAGGATAAAGACCTTCCCCTGTCCTCTGTCCTGAACTTTATGCAGCACTTCAGAGCAACAGAAAACAAGCTGAAAGAAGAAAAAGGTTCTGTCATATTCTGTGATGATGGCGTGGAGTTCTCAAGTATCCATGAATTTCTGTTTGGCCGATTGGCCTCCGCGGTCAAGCCATTCGTCATTCACGACGACCGGCTCACGGGCTACTTCGGCAGCCTGCCATATTTTGAAGACGAGCGGATGTATGTCACTTCTTTTCTGTTCGCGGAGTCAGGCACCGAAATCAGCGATGAACAGCTTTTCCGCATCGGCAGGGTGGACGGGCTCAGTCCCGAGAGAGAATCTTTCATCTCAGCATCCAACATGGATTACATACGGGACTATCTGGATCAATATCTGCATGACCGCTGGGCACCGGACCTTTATACGATAGCAACTGATTTTGCCTACTCCAATGTGACGACGAAAAACCCGGAAGACATGCAGCGGCCGCTTGCCCATTTCATGGGTACGCATTACTACAATTTCATGCTTCATTACTTTTACCGGATCATGCTGCTGCGGGTCTCATTCGAATACAGCCGGCTTAAATGGGACAAGGACGAAGAATATCTGAAGCGGCTGATCGAGCTGATCACGATCTTCTCATCCTGGTACCACTTTAAGCTGGTGAGTGTCCGCCAGGAAGGCCGTGAGCTCGGCCAGCTTTTCAGGCGGGCCTTCAGTCTGGATGAACTTTACGAGGAAGTCCGCACAACCCTCGAAGAGCTGTATCGCACACAGGAAAACTCGGCAACCAATCGGATGAACCTCCTCCTCTTTTTCCTGACCGTCTTCACAGTCATCTCGGGTATCTATGGGATGAACCTGGTAATTGACGACTGGAAGAATGACACCAGCTGGAAGGAAATCTCTTCGTACGGAGTATTTGGATGGATCGCGCTCGTGACAGCCCTGCTCGGGATTGGCATGTCGATCTACCTCTTCATTACTTACCTTGGCCGCATCGTCTGGAGGAAGCTGCGGAGGAAGTTCGACGATATGGACTTCTGATACTTTGGTTCGGCACGCAATCACAGGCGTGCCGGGCCTTTTCGCATGCCGCCGGTTATTTTTGCAATAACACAAGCATTTTACTCTTGCATTCCCGGATGGATTTTGTATAATAAAACCCGCTATTGCTAAACTTAAAGTTTATTATAAGTAAACTCCAACAGGAGGCTATGCCATGCAGATCGGAAAAAAGATCAAGCGGCTGAGGCTGAAAAAAGGGCTCACCCAGGAAGAACTGGGCGAGCGTACGGATTTGACCAAGGGCTATATTTCACAGCTCGAACGCGATCACACCTCACCATCCATCGAAACCCTGTTTTCGCTTCTCGAGGTGCTCGGCTCATCTCCCAAGGAGTTTTTTGACGACGGCAATCCTGCCGCCAAGGTGGTTTTCGGTAAGGAAGAACACATTTTGAATACCGATGAGGAACGGGGGTACTCCGTCCGTTGGCTCGTATCCGAATCAAACGAAAAGGAGATGGAACCTGTTCTGCTGACCCTTGCGCCTGGCGGTGAGTTCAAAGAGTTCGAGCCTTCCCTCTCCCAGACGTTCATTTTTGTACTGGATGGGCAGATCCGCCTTCAATTAGGTACAGAGAGTTATGAGGCCGGTTCAGGCGATGCCCTTTATTACGAGGCTTCGCATGACCATCAGTTGTTGAATTCCGGTCCCGGGGAGGCCAGGTGCCTGCTCGTCGCCACCGATTCGTATCTGTGATTATTGGAAACTGGAGGTAAGACATGACGCAACAGCCCATCATCCGTTTTGACAATGTCTCAAAACGGTACAATGACGACACGACTGTCCTGAACAACATCAGCTTTGAAATGGAACGCGGCAAGTTTTATACGCTTCTCGGACCATCCGGCTGTGGAAAGACCACGATTCTCCGCCTGATTGCCGGCTTTATCGAACCGAGCAGCGGCGAAATCCAGTTTAACGGCAAGAAAATAAATGATATCCCGCCGAATGAGCGGCAGGTCAATACCGTTTTCCAGGACTATGCCCTCTTCCCTCACCTGAATGTCTTTGAAAACGTCGCCTTCGGACTTCGCATCAAGAAAGTCAAGCAGACGGAAGTCAAGCGCCGTGTCGAAGAAGCCTTGCGGTTCGTCAACCTTCAGGGGTATGAGAACCGTGAGATTTCCGAGATGTCCGGCGGCCAGCGCCAGCGTGTGGCAATCGCCCGCGCCATCGTCAATGATCCGGAAATCATCCTTCTCGACGAGCCGCTGTCCGCACTCGACCTGAAACTCCGGACAGAGATGCAGTATGAGCTTCGCGAATTGCAGCAACGGCTCGGCAAGACCTTCATCTTCGTCACCCATGACCAGGAGGAAGCACTTGCGATGTCCGATGAGATCTTCGTCATGAATGCAGGCGAAATCGTCCAGTCCGGAACACCGATCGATATTTACGACGAGCCGATCAACCGCTTTGTCGCGGACTTTATCGGGGAGTCCAATATTGTGGATGGAATTATGATCCGGGACCACCTCGTCCGTTTCGCCGGCAAGGAATTCGAATGTGTGGATGCCGGTCTGGATGCAAACGAAAAAATCGAGGTCGTCATCCGGCCGGAAGACCTGGAAATCACTTCCCCGGAACGCGGGAAGCTGATTGTCACAGTTGACACACAGCTTTTCCGGGGTGTCCACTATGAACTGTCGACTTACGACAGGGACGGCAACGAGTGGCTTGTACATTCCACAAGAAAAGCGCAGGTGGGCGATGAAATCGGCCTCGACTTCGACCCTGAGGCGATCCACGTCATGAGGCTCAACGAATCTGAAGAAGATTTCGACCGGAGGCTCGAATCATACGAGGTGCCGGACCATGCAGAATAAATCGACGAAAGCCCTTTATCTGATCCCGTATGGTGCCTGGATCCTCCTGTTTGTCGTCGCACCAATTGCACTTGTCGTCTACTACTCGCTGTTCGATATCCACGGCGATTTTACATTTTCCAACTACAAAGCGTTCTTTTCCTCGGTCTATCTGGAACTGACGCTCAGCTCGTTCTGGTACGCCTTCCTGATCACGCTGTTCTCGTTGCTGATATCGTATCCGACCGCTTATTTCCTGACAAAGACAAAACATAAGCAGCTATGGCTGCTCCTGATCATCATCCCTTCGTGGATCAACCTGCTTTTGAAGACTTACGCTTTTATCGGGATCTTCGGGCAGTATGGTCCGATCAACGCCTTTTTTGCAGCAATCGGCATCGGATCCACACAGCTGCTGTTCACCGATTTCAGCTTTATTTTCGTATCAGTCTATATTTTCATTCCGTTCATGATCTTGCCGATCTTCAACGCGATCGACAGGCTTAATCCGGCACTGATCGATGCGTCGCGTGATCTCGGGGCAAGTCCCTGGACGACATTCCGGAGGGTTATTCTCCCGCTCACGATGAACGGGGTGAAATCCGGCATCCAGGTGACTTTTATTCCCGCGCTTTCGCTATTCATGATCACACGGCTGATTGCAGGGAACAAAGTTATCACGCTCGGCACAGCGATCGAACAGCAATTCCTCGTCACCCAGAACTGGGGAATGGGGTCGACGATCGCGGTCTTCCTGATCCTGTTCATGTTCATTATCATGCTGTTCACCGGCCAGAAAGAGAAAGGAGGCGCATCGGTTGGGAAAACAAAGTAACGCGCAGAAACTCTTTCTTGCGCTCGTATTCATCATCTTGTATGCGCCGATCTTCTTTCTGATCTTCTACTCGTTCAACTCAAACGGGACGATGTCGTCTTTTGAATCGTTTACGTGGGAGCACTATGCCGCAGTATTTGATGATACCCGGCTCATCATGATTGTGCTCAATACCGTTATCGTCGCACTCTTGTCGGCACTGATTTCAACCGCGATCGGCGTTCTCGGCGCACTTGCGATTGTTTATCTGAAAAACCGGAAACTCCGCAACACGCTGCTTTCATTGAACAACGTGCTGATCGTCAGCCCGGACGTCATTATCGGTGCGTCGTTTTTGATTCTTTTTACTGCGGTTGGTGTGCGCCTCGGATTTGCATCGGTGCTGATCTCGCATATCGCATTCAGCGTGCCGATCGTTGTCCTCATGGTGCTGCCGAAACTGCTGGAGATGAGCGACTCGCTGATCGATGCCGCCCGCGACCTCGGCGCATCCGGCCGGGACGTGCTGACACGCGTCATCATCCCGTACATCAAACCGGGGATCTTTGCCGGATTCTTCCTGGCGCTCACATACTCGCTCGATGACTTTGCCGTGACCTTCTTTGTAACGGGCAATGGATTCAGCACCCTGTCCGTCGAGATCTACTCGATGGCACGCGCAGGCATCTCTCTGACGATCAACGCGCTCTCCGGCCTGATCTTCATCGTCACTATTGGTCTGGTCCTCGTCTACTATGCATTGAACCGGCGCAACCGCACACCTGTCACGGGGGTGAAAAAATGAAAGACATCATCCGGGCCTCAGTCGCGGTGATTGTCGTATCCGCCCTGCTCCTCTACATCAACAGCCAGCTCGGCAAGACATCGGGAAGCACGGGTAGCGACACCATCACCGTCTACAACTGGGGTGAATACCTGGATCCGGAACTCCTGAATCAGTTCACGGAGGAAACCGGCATCCGAGTCATTTATGAAACATTCGATTCGAATGAAGCGATGATGACGAAAGTCGAGCAGGGCGGGACGTCCTATGACGTCGCCATGCCATCTGAATACATGATCGAGAAAATGAAGGAGGATGACCTTCTCATTCCTCTTGATCATTCTAAAATCCCGAATCTGAAGAATATCGATCCTTATTTTTTAGATCTGCCGTTTGATCCGGGCAATGAATACTCCGTCCCCTATTTCTGGGGCACAGTCGGGATTGCTTTTAACCCCGATCTGCTCGAGAAGGACTTTGACTTCACAAGCTGGGAGGATCTGTGGAGCCCCGAACTCCGCCAGCAGGTCATCCTCGTCGACAGTGCCCGCGAGGTGATCGGGATGGGACTGAACAGCCTCGGGTATTCCCTCAACTCGACCGATGAAGCCGAACTGGATGCCGCATCTGCCAAGCTGGACGAACTTACGCCGAATGTCAAAGCCATCATCGGCGATGAGATTGTCGAGATGATGCGGCGGAACGAGGCAGCCATTGCCCTCACTTGGTCGGGCCAGGCCCTCGATATGATGTATATTAACGAATCAATCGATTTCGCGGTGCCTGAGGAAGGTTCCAACCTTTGGTTCGACAACATGATCATTCCGAAGACTGCGGCCAATGTCGACGGTGCACATCAGTTCATCAACTTCATGCTGGATGCTGAGGTCGCGGCACAAAATGCCGATTGGGTCGGTTATTCTACGCCGAATGCTGCCGGACTTGAGCTGATGGACCCGGAAGTGACCGGGGATGAGCGTTTTTATCCGGATGAGGAAATCCGCGAGCGCCTTGAAGTGTACCGGAACCTCGGACCGGAAATGACCGGTGAATACAATGAACGCTTCCTCCGTTTTAAGATGGGGATGAATTAATAATCAGCCCGGAATCCGCAGATTTCGGGCTGATTTTAATTTTTGTTTTTTTCTTGGAAGGCATAGCTGCTAGTGAAATGGGTAATGTGGATATGGTAAGATAGTTTGACACACGAAATTTCAAAAAGGGGGCCCGGGCATGGCGGAGGGAACCAATCGTTCTGCATTGTATATCCTCATGTTCAACATGTTCATCGCGATGTCCGGCATCGGGCTGATCATTCCGATCATGCCGGCTTACCTGGAGACATTTGGAGCAGCCGGCCAGGTGCTCGGCTTTCTGATTTCCTCCTTTGCGCTGGCGCAATTCCTGTTTTCTCCGATATCCGGCAATCTGTCTGACAGATATGGACGGAAGAAGCTGATCATTTTCGGGCTTGTCGTCTTCGGCCTGTCACAGCTCGCCTTCGGTCTCGCGACGGAACTTTGGATGCTGTTCGTCGCCAGGTTCATCACCGGCTTCGGTGCGGCTTTCCTTATTCCTCCGATGATGGCCTTCGTTGCGGACATCACGACTTTTGATGACCGCGGAAAAGGGATGGGATGGCTCGGTGCCTCGATGTCCCTCGGCTTCATGATCGGCCCGTCTATAGGTGGATTCCTCTCGGGCGTCAGTCTTCAGTTCCCGTTTTATATCGCCTGCAGCGTCGCCCTGATTGCCGCTTTGTCCTCAGCGCTTATTCTTCCGGATCCCCGTCCGGAAGCCGGACCGGAAAAGCAGGAGCCGAAAAAGCAGGAGAACATTGTGGGCCAGCTAAAGCGTTCTATTGCTATGAATTACTTTATCCTGCTGATCATCACGCTTGTCTTCTCGTTCGGACTCGCAAACTTCCAGGCGACGATCTCCATGTATATGGACAAAAAATATGCCTACACCCCGGCCGAGATTGCGATACTCATGACAATCGGGGGCTTTATCGGGGTCGTTGTCCAGACATTTGTCGTCGATCCGCTGTTCCGCAAATTCGGTGAGATGCGGGTAATCCTTGTGAACCTGCTGATCGCGGCAGTGTCGATGTCCTGCATTTTATTTGTAGACCGCTTCTGGTCGCTTATGCTCATTTCGACATTCTTCTTCACGGCGACTTCCCTGCTCCGTCCGGCATTGAATACACTGATTTCGAAGATGGCCGGAAACGAACAGGGATTTGCCGCCGGCCTGATCAATGCCTATATGAGTCTCGGCAATATGTTCGGTCCTGCACTGGCCGGGACGCTATTCGACATTAATATGGCCATCCCGTATATGTTCGGAACCGCTGTGCTGCTTATCTGCTTCGGCATCACCGTTACCTGGGCAAGGCTGCACAAAGAACAGCTCCAGGCGCTCCGCTCCAGAAAAGTTGCGGTGACCCGGTAAAAAATCAATGCAGGACCACTGAAAGCCAAAAGGGCCGTCACTCAGATTTTTGAGTGACCGCCCTTTTTCGTGTGTCCCGCTGATTTCTGCTCGAAGGGATGGGTTTCCCCTAAAGAGGGAAATTATCAATGCATACGGCGGTTTCGTCATTCGTGCGCTTGGTTTCGTCATTCGCATGCCCGGTTTCGTCATTCGGCCCCCCGATTTCGTCATTCGCCAGCTTCCCGGGGCCGAATGACGAGATTATCCGATCGAATGACGAGATTATCCGGCCGAATGACGAAATTGCCCTGATGAATGACGAAATCACCACACGCGGCTGATCGCGGTCACCACCGCCTCGGTTTCGTCATTTTCTCAACCGATGGGTTCATCAGAGGCCACGCTTTGTGTGGCCACCTCCTGCGTTCCGCATTATTGATCATGCCTTTTTGCTTTCAGCAGCTTTTCCACGCTGGTTTCTTCCCTGTGCGCTGCTGATTCCCATTTCCCTCCTGCAGACCGTCCCGGTTTCAGGCTTCGCGGCATTCCGAATCTCCGCAACGTGATATCCGAAAAGAAGATCAGCATCGCCGCAAGGACGAACCAGTCCCAGGCCGGAAGGATGTCCTTTTTGGACGATTCCGGTGGCCGCACCGCTTCTTCGGCCGATTCCAGCATGCGGCCGCCGGACAATTCTGCAATGGCGGAAAGGCGTTCCTCATCCGGGGGCGCCGGCCGGTATTCATCACCATACGGGATTGTGATGCCTGCCGTCGTGGCGGTCTCCCCATCCCCGGATATCCTGAAGAAGACAAGCCCCGGGCCGGATTGTACCCGTACGCGTGCTGTGCCCGGACGGACCGGTTCAACTGCCGTCCCGAGTTCACGGCCCTTCTCGTCGGCGACGGCGATGTCCAGGAATGCCATGGTATCCGGTCCGGCCACTGTATAGGAACCGTCTGTGTTCCTGCGGATGTCAAACGGCTCGCTGCGATACTGCGGAAGGATTCTCGAAGCGGCGGTTGTCCACAACTCTCCCCAGCGGTCCCAGGATGCGAACCCTCCGCTCCATCCTCCCGAGCCGGAAGTATAGGCAAGCGTCTTGCCCAGGCCATATCGGCCTTCTGCGATGATCGGGTCTTCTTCCGGGCTCTCGAGGATGACTGCAGAGGCGGGCTTTGCAGTGGTCGCGATATAAGCGTTCATCTGCGGCAACCCGCTGCCGAATAGTGCATCCCAGCCTGTCCCACCGCGCACAGCCGGAGTGAAAGGCTGATCGACAATATAGGTCCTCGAAAGCATTGCCGTCTCCCTCGACAGGATGGACGGCACCGAATCGGCATCGGTCACTTCATAATAGCGGCCTGAAGCCTGGTCAGCGAGCTGCCTCAGAAGCTGCCGGTCCGCATCCGTGCCAATCGCAACAGTCGACATGGTCACGCCGTCAGCTTCGCCTGCTTCTGAAAGAGACGCGTAATCCCCTCCCGGCGCGGACATTCCGTCTGTGAGAAGGATGATATGCTTTCGTTCCAGGTCAAGGCCACGGAGCCGTTCATAGGCCAGCGCGACTGAAGGGTAGATATCGGTGCCGCCTCCCGGCGTGACCGACATGATTTTCCCCGAGGCTTCATCCGGATTCCCGATTGGTGATGTTTCGATCACTTCCCACGGACTATCGTCAAATGCGATGAATCCGAGTGTATCTTCTTCCCTCAGGAGTGCCGCAGAGCGCGCAGCCGCCTCCTTGGCCAGGTCAAGCTTCCGGCCTCTCATGCTGCTTGAACGGTCCAGCACGATCACGAGCCCCAGTGACGGGATGATCTGTTTGCCGGTCACGTCCATATCAACGGGAAGCATCTCCTCAATCGGCGTACGGAAATAACCGCCCAGTCCGAAGCTTTCCTCTCCTCCGACCATCATGAAGCCGAGCCCGAATGTTTTGACGGCCTGTTCGATGACAGTCATCCGTTCCTCCCCGACCCGGTGGCCTGGGACATTATCGAATATGACGGCATCAAACTGAAGATAGGACGACAGGTCCTGTGGAAGGTCTTCAGCATGGACTGTTTGGACGCTGATCCCGCTGTTTCCGATCATGTTTCCAAGCGGGCTCGGGTTCTCGGCTGTATCTGCGACCAGCACACGGGGAGGCCCTTCAATTTCAGTGGCGGCGGTCATCCGGTTGTTTTCCTGGATGCCGTCACCTTCCATGATGACCTGTACCCCGTATTTCACTAGCCCCTCTTCAACCTGTACCTCACTGAATGTAAACCGGTTTTCCCCTTCGGAAAGCTTAACGTCCCGCTCGGCAATGGGCTGATCATTGCGGAACAGGACCAGCCGTGCCTCTGACGGTCCTGTCGCCCTGACGGTCACCTCCAGCTGCTGGGACTCGCCTTTTCTGCCTGTTGTCGGGACGGTGAATGAAGAGACGGATGCGTCTTCTGTATCAGGTGGAGCAAACATCGCGGCATCGACCGTGACTCCGTCCGGCAGCTGGCTGCGGATATATTCGATTGCGTTCCCCCTCGTCTCCCTGCCGTCCGACATTAGCACGATCCTCGCCGGACTTTCCGCGGCGGCGGCTGCCGCATACCGGAGTGCGCCTTCGAGATCCGATTCTCCGGAACTCCCGTTTATATCCGCACTTCCGGATCCCGGCGATTCATTCGCCACTTCACCTGCAAACGAAAGTACCTTGATATCGCGGTCCTGTACCTTGCTGATGGCCTCTGAAAGAAAGGCCGAGGCCTCTTCTTCTGTCCCTTCCATAGAGGCGGAGCGGTCCACAAGAAATATCAGCTGCTCTTCCTCCGCCCTCATCAGAAGATAGGGGGAAGCTGCTGCAAAGATAAGCAGTGCGGAAGCCGAAATTCTCAATGCCGGGAGCACAAGGGATTTGTGTCCGCGTATTTCACGCTCCCGTTTCCAGGACCAGAGAAGATAGCCAAGGACCGGGAGAAGGAGTAATAGGTAGGCAGGATGTTCAATACGAAAGTCCATGGCGGCGCTGCACCTCCCATTCCGCAAGAATCAGAAGCAGGATCAGGAGGACGAGCGGCAGGAAGATCGGCTGTTTCCCGGCTGATAGTCCAGTTGTCCCTCCATCGGCCCTTTCACCGGCGGTGAACGAAGGTCCGGCAGTTACCATGCGCTCTTCTTTTGGCAGTATGACCGACAGGAAGCGTTCTTCATTGCCGGACCTTAAAACGTACAGACCGGGCTTATCGGGCGCGGTCACAGCATCGGCGGCAGCGAATTCGGACAAGTATTCACCGTCCGCGGTGTACAGCTGCCAGCCGCCTTCCTGTGAAGGTGTAACCGGACGCCTTTCACCGGGGAGGAAGGTCCCGGCAACCGCCTGCTCCCGTGAAAAGCCATCGATGACACTCCAGAGAAACAGCGGGAATGAGGGACGGAGCGGCCAGTCCGTCATGGATGGATCGGCCAGCACGGCAATCCTGCCATCGTCCGATCTCTGGATGAGCGGGCTGCTCTCGGGACCTGCAACCGCCTCCAAGTCCTCAAAAGGCGGGTAGAGACCCGATGTGTAGATTTCCTCACCCGGAGCAAAAGCGAACAGCGGATCTTCGGACGATGTGATGAACACCGGATTTTCTTCGGGCTCCCCCTCCCGACCGAACAGTATTGTGCGTCCCCGCCGTTGCTGGAACGTCATTTCCGAACCGGTCACGACAATCGCCTCCTCCGGCAGTTGCCCCGCCTCCCCGCTCCCGTATGCGGTCACATCGGCACCGGTCGCATGCAGGGCTTTATGAACCAGTTCGTGCAGTCCGGCTTCCACGTAGACCGGCAGTTCCCCTCTGACGGAAACGGCATGAACCGTATTGTCCGCAGGGTATCCATCTTCTGTATCCACCTTTAGCTGAAGTCCCCGGACTGCCGGCAGCCCATTAAACAAAACCCGCTCCGACTTTCCGGCACCCAAGGTCAATTCACGGGCTTGCCCTACCGGGTTACCCTGCCCGTCTTCAAGAGACAGCAAAGCTTTTTTGTCCGCCGGGGAATCATTGGCCACAACTGCAATTGCCGACTGGCCTTCTTCCTGCCGGGCGATGCCAAACTGCCTGACCGATACATTTTCCGGGAGTGCCGGTGAGGCATATATCCTATAAACCACACCAGGCACAACTGCCGGAAGATCTTCCGGTCCCGCAGCATCCGTGAAAACATGGACATCTGCCTGTTTCCCGCCGGCGGCTGTTCCGGCAAGTGCCAACGCCGCTGTCAGATCCTGATGGGCATAGGTCAGTCCCAATCCCCTGACTATCCGGAGCGCTTCATCCGCTTCTTCTGAAACCTGCAGCAAAACTTCAGGAAAGCTACCGGCCCGGATGATGGTGAAGCGGGCGCCTTCATTGTCCCGGATCAATGATTCCATCCTAGTCTTGTGACGATCGAACAAGGGCTCACCATCTTCTTCTGCGAGCATCGTGGCAGAAGTATCTGCGACGATGACCAGGTGGTCGGACTGTTCACCGGAACCGGTTATACCGGGCTTCATAAGCAGAACAACGAACAGCAGAAGAGCCCCCATCTGGAGATAAAACAGGGCATTCCGATTCAGATGGCTGATAAGGGGGGAGCTTTCCATATGCTTCCGGGATTCTTCCCAGAAAAGGACAGACGGCACAGTCCGCTCCTCATATTTTTTCCTGAAAAAGTAATAAAGGAAGACGATGGCGGGAATGACCAGTGTCCAGATCATGCCGATTGAACCGAACCCCATCCGATCACCTCCTTGTTCAGCGGACCCAGCCCGCTTTTCTCATCTTTTTTGAGACAAACTCCAGCGGGGCTTCTTGTTGCCGCGCTTCGAGGACGGCCACACCGTACTCCCGGCAGAGGGAGGCAAGCTCGGAAAAATGTCGTTCACTGATCTCCTGCTGCCTGTGTATCAGGTTTGGAGTAAGTGATACATCGACCGCTTTGCCGGTCTCCGAATCGACAAGGCGTACATCTTCGGGCCGTACGGGAATGTCCGGAGTGTCATCTCTCAAAAGGATCATCCGGACCTCTCCCGCGCTTTTCCTGAGTTTGCGGAACAGCGGACGGAAGGATTCCGGCATCTCCAGTCCGTCAGTCACGATATAGCGGACTGACGCGCCCAAAAAGTTCTCTGAAGCAGCAGCATCTGTAAAGCCGGTCCCTTCGGGGGACGTCAGCTGTTCCAGGTGTCCCAGGAAACGGTTCCTGTTCCGGATGCTTTTTGCCGTAAGCACGGACCGTTTTGGGCCGCCGGCAGCCATGAAAGAAAGATGATCGTCCGCCGACAGCGTCATCATGCCCAGAACTGCGCACAACTTACAGCCATATAGCCACTTGGCCCCCCTCATCGACCGGCTGGCATCAAGAATCAGCGACACTCGAAGCTCGCGCTCATCCATGAACCGCTTGATGAACAGCTGGTCCGTCCTTGCATATATGTTCCAGTCGACATTTCTGATATCGTCACCCGGTGCATAGGGCTGAAAATCCGAAAAATCCGGTGATGTCCCGCTCCTGCCTGAAGTGTTCCTGCCAAGATGGATCCCACTCGGACCATTGCGGGTCACATGGCGGAGCCGGGAAGCGGCAACTGCGGCAGACGCCGGGAAAAAGGTTTCTGTCATGACGTGTGGCCTTCTGCCGATAAATCGGCCAGCCGGATGATCAGATCATCCGCGGGCATTCCTGCCGCTTCCCCTTCATAGTTGAACAGCAGACGATGACGCAGCACCGGAACCGCACATTTTTTCAGGTCACCGATCGACACATGAAAGCGTCCCTCGGTCAGTGCACGTGCTTTTGCCGCCAGCACAAGGCTCTGCAGGCCGCGGGGACCGCTTCCGAAGCGGACCCAGCGTTTCACCTCGTCCAACGGTGAATCGGAAGGATGCGTTCCGGTGACGATCCGGGTGGCCACATCCAGCATCTCCTCCGGCAATATCACTTCCCGCACCATTTCACGCGCGTGTCGGATTTCTTCCGGGTCCAATAATTTCCCGAGGCCTTCAGCCCCGCCCCCCGTCGTACGGCGGATGATTTCTTTAAGCTCTTCCGTACCCGGATGCGGGATAATCACTTTGCATAGGAAACGGTCCAGCTGTGCTTCAGGGAGAGGATAGGTCCCTTCGAGTTCAATCGGATTTTGAGTGGCCAGCACAAAAAACGGATCCTTCATCGGACGCGTATTTCCGAGTATGGTCACCGTCCTCTCTCCCATCGCTTCGAGCAGCGCGCTTTGTGTTTTCGGAGTGGCGCGGTTGATTTCGTCGGCAAGGACCATCTCGCTGAACAGAGGGCCTTCGCGGAAGACAAAGGTCTTGCGTCCGTCCTCCATCTCTTCGATCACCGTCGTCCCTGTGATGTCGGAAGGCATCAGGTCCGGTGTAAACTGGATGCGCGAAAAGCCCAGGTCCAGCACTTCGGAAAACGTCCGGATCAGCATCGTTTTCCCAAGTCCCGGCAACCCCTCAAGCAGGGTGTGGCCACCGGCAAGGATGGAGTAAAGGATAAAGTCCACCGCCTCTTCCTGGCCGACGATGAACTTCCCCACTTCTTCCTTCACCTTCCCGATTTTCAGACTCATCTCCGAGTAATCCTCTTTCACAAACGCCATCTTTCTCACTCCCTCTTGTCGATCGACGAAAAGTAATCGGACAGGACCTGTTGGAGGTCTTCCGGCAGGCCGAGACGGCCGGCATGTTCCACATAGGCATCCCGGTATTCGCTTTGCACCTCCCCGTAAGGCCGGACTTCCCCTTTTTCGGCTGGCACAAGACTTTTGGCTGCAGATGTCCCTTCCTTTTGCATCCCGGAATCCAGCACCGGATCTCCCGGTTCAGCCGCGGACTGCGGCGTGCTGACGAGGTTCCGGTCCCCGCTGCCAGATCCGTAGCCGGAACCCTCGCTGCCGGAGCCGGCACCTTCTCCTCCACTGCCTTCTGACCCGGATCCCGTTCCGCTTGTGCCCCCGCTTCCGGTGTCACTTCCGCTTTCAGTCCCGTTCCCCCCGCCGTTCTGTGCCTCATCGCCATTTCCGCCCGGAGCACCATCACTTTCGGCAGCAGAATTTTCTTTGTCTTCACTACCCGATTCTCCGCTTCCGCCGGAGGGCGTCTGTTCCTGTTCAGACGCATCACCGCCGGAACGATTCCCCTGTTCTCCATCAGACGTGTACTCCGCTGCCCCAGATGTGCGTCCCATGCCGGCCAGCTGTTCTTCGGCGTCTCCCGATAATGCGGCCAGTGCCGCTGCCGCTTCGCCTGGACCCAGAATTCGTTCTCCCGCTGCTTGTCCGGGATTGTACCCGGGACGATCCGACAGACGATCTTCAAGGGACAGCTCCCGCTGAAGCTTCATCGCCTCGTAGACCGCTTCTTCCGGGGAATCGGCGGATCTGATTTCTTCAGCCACATCCGCAAGCCGCTTCTCCAATTTCGGATCCTCCGCCACATCCGCCAGACCATTTACATTTTCTGCGAGATCTTCGATGATTCCCCGCTCTTCTTCCGCCTTCTGCGCTTCCATCTGCGCGGAGGATGGGAACAGGGCAAGCACCGACACAGCTGAGACTGCAGCAGCAGTAATAAGGAGCGGCCTTCGCTCCATCCACCGCCCTTTCCTATTACGGAACCGTTCCAGTGCGCCGCCTGACGCTTCCGCAGCTGCATCCGCAAGCGCCTCTGAAAGTGGGCCTTCACGCCTCCCGTCCGTCTCCGCAGCCAGGATGACATTGTCTTGGCTGAACGAATCAAGCAGCCATACCGAAGCCGGCCGCGAGGGAGCCTTCCGCCACTCATATATGAATGCCGTAACTGCAGTAAAGCATGCGGCCATCACTGCATAATCTGCATAACCCGGCCAGACAAACAGGCGGGAGACAGCAAGCGTCAATGCGACAGTAACCGCGCCGGCCGCCAGTGCCCGTACAGTTGTTCTTACAAACCATTCCAACAAGAGTCTCCGCCTTACGTGCGCGATGGCCTCATCGAGCTTGCGCCTGCTGTCCATACCAGCCCTCCTTTATTTTCCCCGAGCCATATTGACACGCAACGATTTAACCGACACAAAAACAGACGTCACGGTCATAAGTAGATAAAACAATAGATAAGTCACCCATACCGGCCATCTTAAACCCGTCATCCCATAAAGGAACTCTCCGGAATCCGGTGCGAGAAGAGAGGCTGTCAGAACTGCCGGATTAATCGCCGCAAACAGATAAGCGAAAGGTGAGGTGCCCCCCTGACTGAGCGAGGCGAAGAAAACGCTGAGAAAACCGGTTACCGCCAGCAAAGCAAGAACCGAACCGTATGTTGCGATCATCGAGATGATCGTTTTCCTGATCAATGTGGAAAACATGACTCCGAGGCTGCCGACCGCAACCGTCGTCAGCATGAAGTAGAACATGAGCAGAAGCAGCTGTTTGGGTGACACACCGCCGTACAGGAAGACCACACTGTATAGCGGCAGGCTTGAGACCAGCATCAGAACAAGAAAGGCAATTGATGACAGCAGCTTGCCGATGATTATCTGGAACGAGGACTGCGAAGTCGTCAGCAGCATATTGAGTGTCTGCTTTTCCCGCTCCGAACTGATGGAGCCTGCGGTCAGCCCCGGTGTAATGAAAAGGACGAGCACAAGCTGGATGTATGTGAGCATCGTGAACAGCATAAAGCTTTGACCAGGATCCAGATATCCCCCGGATGATCCGTCCTGCGTCATGATGTACATGAAGCCGATAACGAATAGGCTCATCGCGGCAAGGTAGAACAGGATGCCCACAAAGCTTTTCGGCGAGCGGAAACGTAGCTTGATTTCTTTCATCAGAACCGGGTTGGACAGGTGCGCTTTCATGATACCCCGCCCCCTTTCGTCAGTGACAGGAACACATCTTCGAGGTCGGTCTCCTCTTCGGAGAATGAGCGGATTCCGAGGGAGCCTGCAGCGGCCGCTGCAAGCAGTTCCTCCTGGTCCGCCTGTGAACCGCCGAAGGAGAATGTCACCTCACCAGCCTCATCATTCCTCTGCAATGATGATACAAACGGCCTTTCCTCGAAAAATTTGACCGCGGCAGCGGCAGGACCATTCAGCTTTACGGTGATGACCCGGTCCCCTTTCATCATTGAATGAATCTCCCGCACCGATTGCCTGGCCAGCAGCCTTCCCCGGTCGATCACTCCGATTTCGTCGCACATTTCCGCCAGCTCGGGGAGGATGTGGGAGGAGATGAGAATTGTTTTGTCCATGTTCTTCAGCCGCTTCATGATTTCCCGCATTTCTACCCTCGCCCTCGGATCTAGTCCGGAGGCCGGCTCATCGAGGATCAGCACCTTCGGGTCATGGATGAGGCTGCGGGCCAGGCAAAGCCGCTGCTTCATCCCGCGTGACAGGGAATCGACATAGGCATCCTGCTTTTCAGATAGGTTCACCAAGTCGAGAAGCTGCCCGATCAGAATCTTGCGCTCCCCGGCCGGAATGCCGTAGCTGGCCGCGTAAAAGTCCAGGTACTCCTCAGTTTTCAGCTGGTCATACACACCGAAAAAGTCAGGCATGTAGCCGATCAGCCTGCGCACTTCCGCAGGAGAGGTTCGCACGCTGTGCCCTCCGACAAAGGCATCGCCGGAAGTCGGAGGCAGCAGGGTCGCCAGGATTGAGAACGTCGTCGACTTGCCTGCGCCGTTCGCGCCGACAAATCCGAATACACTTCCCTCTCCGATTTCCAGGTTGAGGTCATGAAGCGCTTGGAATGCCCCATATGACTTGGTCAGATTCCTGGTTTTGATCATGGCGACGCCACTCCTTCCAATTCAATTTCCGGCAGCATGGTGTGCCCTCCGTTAGAGGGACTATCGATACGGAATCGGAATTCACCTTCCCGGCCGATATAGTCTTTTGCAGGCTCCAATCCATTTTTGCCGGTTGTAAGCTCTTCAAATTCCCCGGATGACCGATTCAGGATGGAGATGGCGGCGCCCTCCATCACCCGGACATTCAATGAAGTCCAGCCGACTTCCGGTTGCGCATAGGTTTCCGGAACGGACGGCTCATACAGAAACGTCCCCGGCGAGAGATAAAGTTCACCATCCGGATACTGTTCCACAAAGCCGTCATTCTCTTCCGGGGAAACGTGGCCATTGATAGCAGAAGGTGGGATACTGAATGGTCCGGACAGCCGGATCTCGGGATCGAACTGTTGTACGATGACCGAAACCGAACTGTACTCCGGATTTCCTTCCAGACTGACATTGGCAAGCGGAGTGGCGGTATGTCCGATCAGCGCCGGACGCTTTCCATCAAGATTGTAACCTGCAGCCTGGACCATATTACCGGCTCTCTGATCTTCCCGGTTCCCGAAGCTAATTCCTGTATGACCGGATCCTGGTGATGACACTGCCGGGAACAGCACACTGCCCGGAACCTCCACATCGATTTCCACAGTTTCTCCGGCCTCAAGATCGTCGAGCGGGATCAATCCGTCGCCGCTCCAGACAGAGACATCCCTCAGGCGGAACGGAAAGCCATTGGTGAGAGTGCCGGTCAGGCTCCCTCCGGAGACAGAAAGATCAGCCTCCAGACTTCCTGCATCTTGAATACGGGTTTCGCCATGGACCGTGCGGACCGTCCAGAATGGCATGTCCCTGAGTGTGAGCAATGTCCCTTTTGGCGTCTGTTCTGCAACCGCGTGCCCGAAGCTGCCCGTACCGCCGGAAAATGCAGCACTTGCCCCGGCAGCTGAAAGGGTCGTCGGTGACGATGAGGCCACCTCCAGATCCCCTCCCCGATTGGTCAGGATGGATCCCGTATACATCCCGGACAATGTTCCGCTTCCGTCTGAAAAGAACAGGGCCGCCTGTCTGAACTGCGGATGGAACAAGCGGTCTTTTGCACCGTAAGCGAATATCCCAGTCGAGATAAGGACTGCAGCAGCCGGGATAATCCACCAAGCCTGTTCCCGCCGGTCTCTTTTTTTGAGGACATAGTAAAGAACGGGACCCACAAGGATAATATAAAGCATGACTATGAGAATGATGGCCGCCGCAGGAATCCTGAAGGTTTCGAAACGTTCTGTTGCGCTTTGTCCCAGATGAACAAAGTCACTTTCGGGATCACCATGCATGCCGGCATAGGCGGTATTGCTGCCCGGCAGGCCCGCAAGAATCACTCCGATGAACCGGTCGATATCCGGTGCGGAAGCCAGCGGCTCGTCTCCGAATGAAAATGCAGTCTGAACGATACTGCCTGAACCGAATTTCGAGAATGCAGCAAGGACACGGCCTTCCCAGTCCCCCAAGGATTGCGCGCCATCTGTCAATGAAACCTCGAACGCCGGCACGGCAGTTCCGACGCCCGATTCCCGGAATGCCTCAGGTGGAAGTTCAGCACGGCGCTGCAGTTCAAGAGGCAATGCACTGCTGAACACTCCGGCATCCGCAGGGTCATCCGTCATCCCGATGAGGAGTGTCGCCCCTTCCCGGATGCGGCCTGCAATGGCCTCCTGATCAGCCGCTGAGAGCCCGGCCAGCACTCCGTCATCCGCGATGATCAGATCAGCCGCCTCCCATCCGGCCGTATCCGCAGGAAGAGAGGCATCCCGGCCAACCCGGATCACTTCAGTTTCCGGTTTATTCCCGAAGTCCAGATTCCGGAGTCCCGCAAGACGGTCGGCACTTTCGGCAAGAGCAACCGCAAATGAAGTTTCCATATAGTAAAAATTCACATTCGGGCGCCGGTCACCTTTGTATTTAACCTCCCGGCCATTTCTCCAGCTTCCATCAAAAAAGCGGAATTGCTGTTCCGAAAAAGAGTAGGAATTAGCCGAATCGACCGTCATCCTCACCCTTTGCGTCTCACCCGTGCCGATATTCAACCCGATAGCCCTTGCTGTGCCGTTTTCATAAATATTGTTGAAATCAACGACCAGATCGCCCTCGAACGGGTCACCGTCATTGCTGATTTCGATGATGACCGGCATGGCTCTTCCTTCCATCGCCTTCCCGTCTATCCCACCCGTGGCCTTAACGGTCAGTTCAGGGGCAGCAGCAGCGGAACCTGCCCCCATCAGAACGCCCATGGCAACTACGAATAATGCCATCCCCCATTTCATTGCACTCAACTTTCCCATCCCCTTTGATTCAGCTGTTCACTGTGACGTTCCTGCGCACGTCCCGGTTCCTGCTTACTTGACACGCTCAGCGTGTCTGAGCGCAATTTCCTTGAATGCTTCAACCTGTGGCAGGGCTAGAGCCTGCTCATATCCGATCAGCCAAGTGTCCCTGGTCAACTCGAACCGGTCATCCCCATCAGTGAGCGATATCTTATTGACCGGGTCATCATCGCGGAGCGTAATGGAAGGCAGTACAGCATAGCCGATACCATTCACAGCAAGCTGCCGGCACGTCTCAATCTGATCGACGATGATCTGACGGCCCGGGCTGGACTGGAAATGCCGCCGCCACCATTCACGGATTTCCTCGTAATAATCCGAATCGCTCTTAAACTGGACAAACGGCCTTTCCGTATCCGGAATCTCATCGACCGAGCTGATCACTGTATCAACCAGATAAAGATGGTCACGAAACAGATGTACCTTGGCCCCTTTCCAGTCAGAATGGCCCCTGACAATTCCGATATGGGCTTCGCCATCATGAAGGGCCTTCACGATCTCCGAGCTCCAGCCCGTCATCAGGGAGATTTTCGCGTCCGGGTACTCCGTGACAAACTCCTTTAGCACGGCGGGCAGCCATGTCTGCCCAACGATGGAGGCACAGGCTATTTTGAGCGTACCGTGCACTTTATGCACCATGGCCTGGAGGGTTTCTGTTACTTCCTCGTAACGGGAAAGCGTCTCCCGGGCAAACTGGATGACGTGCTCGCCGGCGGGCGTCGGGATCAGCCCTTTGGATGACCGGATGAACAGGGGAGCTCCCCATTCTTTCTCGATCGAACGCAGCCGTTGCGACAATGCAGGCTGCGAGATAAACAGGCGGTCGGACGCTTTCCGCATATTCCCTTCTTCCGCCAGCGTTTTGATAACATTAAATTCATTCACGTTCATCTTCTTTCATTCCTCCTATGGACCGGCCAAACTTCCTTTGTTTCTTTATTCCCCATTAACAGGCGGAGCACCTCCGGTTTTCGCATAAACATTCTCCGGAACAAATACATGTCTGGGAAATAAGAACCATAAAAAAAGGTTCCGGATGCGTCCGGAACCGACCGATCAGCGCGGCATCGTATAAACCGCTTTTTTCAGTTTCTTCATCAGTACCCGGCGCGTCATGATTCCGGCAAACATGCCTTCTTCGTCTTCCACGCATAGGAATGGATGATTGATCAGCAGATCAAACACCCGCCTGAACTCTGTATCGATGCCGACGATCGGGATATCCGTCTGCATCAGTTCGTCGACTTTCATTTCGGACAGCCGCTCGTATTCGATCCGTTCCATGCCGAGGATCGACTCGGTGATCATACCCATGCTGAGGAGACCTTTCAGGTGATATCCATGGTCCAGAACCGGTATGGCCGAGTATCCGGTCTTCGTCAGTACAAGCAGCGCATGTTCGGCATTGTTGCCGACCTGGACATGAGCAACTTTTTCGGATGAGATAACATAGTCACGGATGGGCTCGTGAAGAAATTCTGTGTTGTTAACGGAAATCATTGAATCCGACCCCTTTGTCAACCTTTAAAATTTGGATTCCCCATTTCCATCATATCATAACCCGTTACCGGCTGACGAGCTTACAAAAACAGGATGTCCGGGGGAACATCAGCCGGTTCCCGGACATCCTGTATGTGTTCAGTATGTGAATGCATAATAAAAAATGACTATGGTAATGAACACCGTCGCGACTCCGATCACAATCAGAATCGGATTAAGCGAATACGGATGGTCCCTGATCTCATCCCGGATCATATCTTCGCCGTTTTCAGTTTGCGCCACAGTCCTGTCCATTCTCCTGACCGATGCGAGCCCGATGGCGACAATAAGCAGAATCACCGCAATTGTCGGCCATAACCAAATATCCATTCTGCAGCCTCCTTCCCGTTTTCCGTTAACCTGTGCGCTTTAAGGCCGATTCATTCGCATCTGTGAATTCCAGCCCGGACATGGTAGGATGAATGCAAATCCAGGAAATTGAACGGAGGGGAACAGGATGGCTGAAAAGCTATTTGACCGTGACCAGTTGGCAAGTGCCGTCTATATCACGAATAAGCATGCCAAGACGGCGCCTGACAATGACTTTTTATACAAACTGAAAAAGGAAACACTCGAAAAGATGATGCAGGACGGTCTGGCAAAAAAGGTCGGGCTTCAGTTCGTCCGGAACCCGAAGTTCAGTCAGAAACAGTCGGCGGTTCTGATCACTTGCGGTGAGTTCCATTTCCATCTGCCGGCATCCAGAGAAGAGTTGAAGTCACTTCCCCATCTTGGCGAACCGGATCCCGAGTACCGGAATCCGAAAGTCAGGCTCGGTCTAAAGGCTGCCAAGCAGATTCTCCAGGACTATACCGGCCTCAAACCCGACGATACCGCCAAGACACCGTCCGGCAGACCTGACCTCGGGCCTGGATCACTGTCCCGGTATGGAAAACAGGATCCCGGAAAACAATCACCTGCCGGTCGCAGAAAGCAAAAACCCTCCCCGTCAAGCCACCGTTCCTGGTTTGACCAGTGAACCGCCTTCTACAGATATAGCTTGTACAATGCTTGAGTCCCTTCATCTTCCGAGCCCGTCTCGGCAAGTGCCGTGTACATCCGCTCCGCCAGCGCCACTCCCGGAAGCTCCAGACCCATTGACTTTGACTCATCAAGGGCGATCCTCAGATCTTTCAGGAAATGCTTGATGTAAAAACCGGGGGCAAAATCACCTTTAAGCATCCGTGGTGCCAGATTGCTGAGCGTCCAGGAACCCGCCGCGCCTGCCGAGATCGACTTGAGCACAAGCTCAGGGTCGAGTCCGGACTTCACAGCATAAGCCAACGCTTCGCAGACACCGATCATACTCGTGGCAATGACGACCTGGTTAGACATTTTCACATGTTGACCGGAACCGGCAGGCCCGTGGTGCACAATATTTTGTCCAACCTTTTCAAGCAGCGGAAGAATTTCGCTGAATGCTTTTTCAGGTCCTCCGCACATAATGGAGAGCGTCGCATTCCGCGCGCCGACATCGCCGCCTGAAACCGGGGCATCGACAGCCGAGCAGCCTGCCGACTCTGCCTGTTCCGCTATACGTACGGCAAGCTGTGGTGAGGAAGTTGTAAAATCGATCAGGACCGCTCCGCTGCCGGCCGTGCTGAAAATCCCCTGTTCCCCGAAATACACTTCTTCCACATCTTTCGGATAGCCGACCATCGTCATGATGACTTCTGCCCCGTCTGCCGCTTCCGCGGGACTTGCGGCCCAATGCGCTCCTTTTTGGATAAGTGCTTCCGCCTTTTCCCTGGTTCTCGTATAAATGGTGAGGCTGTGCCCGGCGTCCATCAGATGGCCTGCCATCGGCCCTCCCATGACCCCTGCGCCGATAAATGCAATCTTCTTCCCATTTTTCATTCGAATCCCCCCATTCTTTTCTCCATTGTAGCAAATCGGAGCAAAAAAAAGGGACGGTTCGCCAGGCGAACCGTCCAAGTAAAGGGGGAAATGAGAATGTTGCTGTGTTCAAATGTAATATATCCTGATTTTGGGCGCTCTAAACATCAAAAAATGGTTTTTTTGTTTTTCCCGAAAGATTTCTTTCATGACGGCCTTCATTTCCAGGCGAGTAAAGATTCAGCAGTTCATCCAACTGCCGGCTAAGCCGTACTGTATCCGGGTGAACACGCCCTTTTTCCGCCGCGCTTCCGGACATCCGTTCCCGCATCTTTTCAATCTGCTCGTCTATGGACAGTTTCATAGAACCTCCCTTGTCGGGTCAGTATCGTCAGAAAAACAACTAAAAATTCTTTACTCAAAAGAGAATTTAAGGCAAACTGTTGTTAAATCTACCGGAAGGGGCGTTACGGATGCAAATTGCCGAAGTGGGAAACATCATTGAGTTCAAAGATGGACTTCAGGGTATAGTAGAGAAGGTCAATGAAAACTCGGTCATCGTCGACCTGACGTTCATGGAGAATTTCAAACAACTGGAAATCGAAGAAAAAACCGTGGTCAACCATAAACGCTATAAGATATTGTACGGCAGCAACGACTGATCCGATACATAGGCTACGTACAGATTTTCCGGACAGCCGGGTTTTCTGACCAAGTAAAAGGAGGATCTGCAATCATGCAACGTAAGTGGAAACATGCGACTTTATCAGCAACGGCCATCCTGCTGCTGGCAGCCTGCGGCACTGCCGAAGAAGCGGACCAGCCGGAGGAAGACACTCAGATGGTGCAGGAAGAAGAAGCAAATCAAAACGGTGATGCCGTCGAGGAGACTGAAACGGAAGACGGACAGCCAGCCGAAGAAGAAGAATCTCCAGAAGAAGCGGATTCGGCCGAAAAGCCTGCAGAAGACGAGGAATCTGCAGAAGAATCTTCTCCAGGTGAACAGGCGGAACAACGGGGCCCAGAGCGGGAACTGACCTACCAGTCCGGAGGCGAGCAGCAGACCTCCCAGGCGAAGCTGACCGAAAGTGATGTCATGGACTTCTCCCTCTATGTTCTGGATGGCTATCAGCTGACCTCAGAAGAGCCGAACAAGGACGTTCTTTATTGGAATGAAGACGAGCAGGTCTTCATGAGGATCGAAGTATTCGGTACCGATGCCGACTATGCGATGCTCACCGAGCAGATGATCGGCTCCCTTGAATTTGACGGTGGAGAAGCAAAAGATGTATCCGATGAGTACAATCTCGCCGAAGCTGACGGCATAGAAGAATTGGTGCTCAGACAATTGGAAAACGGAGAAGGCCTTACTACAGGGGCTGTGTTCAAGAAAGACGGCATGACAGTCCGCCTTACAGTCTTCGACAAGCCGGAAGCCGACCAAACAGATGCCCTTCTTTCCATGGGCGCCACCATTGGACAAAAATAAATCAGGCAGTAAGAAAAAAGACCGGAAATCCGGTCTTTTTTTCTGTGAGTTTGTGATTATTTGGAAAGATCCTTAATGGATAGGCCGAGTTTCTTGAGCAGTTCGATTGCCGTGTCCTTCTCTTCAGCACTGAGCGCTCCCAACAGTTCATGGAGATTCTGCTCATGAACAGGGAAAATCCTGTCGAGCAGTTCCCTGCCTTCCTTTGTGATATCAACAAAAGTCACGCGCCGGTCCGTTTCACAGGTTGTCCGATCGAGATAGCCCCGTTTCTGCAGTTTGTCGATGACATAAGTCATCGATCCGCTTGCCAGCAGGATCTTGCCACCGATTTTCTGGATCGGCTGCCTGCCCCTGTGATAGAGAAGTTCGAGCACCGCGAATTCAGTCGGATTAAGTCCATACTCTCCAAAAAGCCTGTATGCCCTTTCTGTGATGACCTTATGTGCCCTTGAAAGGACGACAAATAACTTTAATGATTGCTGGCTATCGCTTTCCTTCATCATTTCATCCCCTGCCGAGTTTCTGCTGTATTCATTATAGGACGTATTTCCGGAAAGTGTCAAAGCCGCATGATAAAAAGCTCATTGGATAAGCAAAGCATTATGGTCTTTTTGCTCGACCGCCAGTTTTCCATGGATAGGAAGGAGCAGCTCGAACCGCGTCCCTTTGCCCGGCTCGGATTTGACGAACAGATGCCCGCCCATCGACTCGGCAGTTTCGAGAACAAACGGCAGACCGAGGCCGGTCCCCTCCTTCTTCGTCGTGAAGAACGGCAGAAACACCTGTTTGATCTGTTGATCCGTCATCCCGCTGCCTTCGTCACTAAATGCCACAACGACATGATCCTGATCGTACGGCTCGATGGAAGTGATGAGCGTTGTATGGGGTTCTGAAGCTTCCAGGGCATTTTTGAACAGATTGATAAATGCCTGCTTCATGCGATGCTTTTTCCCCTTGACTGTGACATCAGCATCCAGCTGGACATCCATGAAGATACTGATTTTCCTCGTTAACGCCTGCGGTTCCATAACCATGACAACATCCGCCAGGCAATCGGATAGCTCGAACACCTCATCCTCCTGGTTGGATGGTTTGGACAGTGATAGGAACTCTCCCATCAGAGACTCCATCCTGCTCATTTCACTGTCGATGACGTCTACATAACGTGCTGAATCCTGATCAGTGGTCAGCTTCAGCAGTTCTGTGAAACCTCTGACAGATGTCATGGCATTTTTAAGTTCATGGGCGATGCTGGCAGCCAGCTGACCTACGGCGGAGAGTGATCCGCTATGCTCCATTTGCTGCTTCAAAATCACTTTTTCAGTATCGTCTCTGATCAAAGCGACATATAGCTCTTCCTTAGAATCGAAGTAAACAAAAACATGATAAAAACGCTCTTCTTCGTCTGCTGATACGAACCGGTATTTGAACTCCGCTTTTCCGTTATTCTCAATGCCTGTCTGGACGATTCCAACTTCATTTTCTGTGATTCCCACCTTGAGCAATTCTTTGTATGAGCATCCGATCAGCTCATCCGGTTTCAGACCGAAAAAGTACTCAACGCGTTCATTGACATCTTGGATGAGTCCATCTGTTCCGAGCACAAAATAACAGTTCACTTCATGATGAAAAATACTGTGATAGGCACGAGCATCCTTTTTGACATCAGAGGTTTTGGGTTTTTCCATCTTGAAACGGAGAATCATTTCATTGGAATGCCTGAAAACTGTTCCGATGACTTCAATATCAGGATATATATGACCTTCATTTTCCAAAGCAAAACGGGACGTCACTTTTTTTCCAGGATTAACCTGCTCAATAAAGGTTGTCCATCCGTCCAATTGGCCGTTTTGCAGCACTTGATCCATCATGCTCCCGGGTGTAAGGCCAAGCAGACTGACAGCTTTGGGATTGGACCGCAGGCATTCATTTTTCCGATTGACCATCACAACTGCATCTTCGGTTTCGTCGAACAGGAAATCGATTGTTTCCATGATAGAATTTTGCGGCATGTCCCACACCAGCCTTTCCGTTTTGGACTAGCTTATGGAAACCAGATTAGAAATATGACTTGGCAAGTCTGACCAATCAAGAAGTTTTATTCTGATTATTCCATATTTTTACCGTTCACAATATAAGACTATTTACTCATATTCAGCCGGTGGGGTCAAGGTTTGCCGTTTACATTTATTCGGAGACCTTTTCATGCTTATTCGCTATTTTTCGAGTGATCAACCGATAATGACCCGCTCTTTAGGATATCTGTAATTCAATTTCTGCGGTTTACCTCCCAATGTGAAAAGGAATGAAATCAGGCCGACCCTTCCGACAAACATGAGGAACATGATGATCGACTTGCCTACAACACTCAGATCTTCAGTGATGCCCAAAGACATGCCGCAGGTCCCGAAGGCAGAAGTAATTTCAAATATCAGTGCGGTCAGCGGAATGCCATCTTCCGTAATGGACATGATCATCACTGACAGGAGTACCAGAAGGCCGGCAATGAGAACCACTGCATACGACCGGTATACATCAATGAGTTTGATCTCCCTGCCGAAAATCTGAATGATGTCCTTGCCCCTTGCGAAGTTGATGAGAAACAGGACCGCAATTGCGAAAGTAGTGGTGCGGATCCCCCCTCCCACCGAACTGGGAGATGCCCCGATAAACATGAGGAAGCTGATGAACACTTCTGTCGCTTCACTGAACTGTGTGATATCCATTGTAGTCAATCCGCCGGAACGGGCCGAAACCGAGTGGAACATTGCGGCAAAGAGCGCTTCATGCCACTGCATCCCCCGGAACGAATGGAAAGACTCGATCAAAAGGATAACAACCGTCCCGGCAACCAAAAGAATACCGAATGTAGCCGTGGTGATTTTGGCGAACAGCGTGAACCGGAATGAAGGCTCTTTATTTGTCAGGAAACGCTTCACTTCAATCAGAACAGGAAAACCGATCGCACCGAGAATGATCAGCGCCATTGTCACAAGCTGGACGAAATAGTCATTGAAATAGGGAAACATCGAATCGCTGCCGATCATGAAGCCGGCATTGGTCGTAGCCGTGACCGAATGGAACATCCCGTTCAGAAGGGCATCCCTAAACGATTCATAGTATTTAGTGAAATAGAGCGTCAGGATACTTCCGCCGACCAGTTCGATGAGAATCATGATCTTCATAATCTCCCGAATCAACTTGACCGCCCCGGCCATGCTGTACTGATTGTGGTCGACCATGATCAATTGCCTTTCCCGCAACCCGATCCTTCTTCTGATCAGCAGCCAGAAAAAAGTACCGATCGACATGACCCCGATCCCTCCGAAGTGGAGAACGACCATGAACATGACAATGCCAAATGTCGTATAGGTGGCACTCAGATCGATTACGGAAAGCCCGGTCACGCTCACTGCACTCACAGCCGTGAACAAACTGTCTATAAAGCTGATTTCAACTTCTGGCCGATGAACACCAGGAAGGTTCAGCAATATGGCCGAAATGGTGATTGCAAAAAAGTAGTAAATGACAAGGACGCGGGCAGGTGTCAATTTTTGATTTCTGATCCTGGAAAGCATCTTCTGCCGCCGTGTCAGTTCTTTGTATGCCATAGTGAGCCCATGTCCTTTCTGATGAACCTTGCATGATGTCTCATTTTATAGAAATACGCCAAAAAAAGAAAGGCGGATGGAAACAGCACCGCCTCAGTCGCCGGGACCCTTTCCATTTCCACCTTTCCCGTTTCCGCTGTTGTTATTCTGGTGCCCTCCCTTATCAGGCTGGCCTTTTCCGGGTGATTCCGATCGTCCTGGCACAGGTTTATCCTTGCCGGACGGATTTTCTTCCTTCCCCGGTTTCGGCCCTGAATGGGATGGCGGCGAAGACTGCTTGTCCTGTCCCGCATGGCCGGGAGGAGGGCTTGTTTTGTTTGGGCCTGCGTGAGCCGGAGGATTACCGTTCCCTCCCCGCTCCGCTCCTTTCGGATTTCCGTTGTTGTTCTTGTCAGGATTCCCTTTTTGGGGATGCGGCCTTGTGTTTTCCGGCTTTCCAGGTGTTTGAGGCTTCTTGTATTGCGTATCATTTTCCGAGGGCTTACCGGAAGGCTTTTTCTGTACTTCCGGTTTTTGTTGAATTGGAGGATTTTTTGTTTTCGGCGGCTTTTCCTGTTCCCTGTCCTTAACCGGACGAGGTTCCTTCTTGCTGCCTTCCGCCGGCCGTTCGGAATTGCCGGATGCCGGCTTATGCTTCGCATCAGATTTTGGCGTGTAAGCCGGGTCCGGTGTTCCTTCCTTCCGCTCCGGAGCAGGTGGATCATCAGGAGACATAATTCGGGGCTTGTCCGTTTTTGGATCTGGTTTCTTCTCCTGCTGCGGCGAGAGAGGTGCAGGTTCGCCTGATTTTCTTTCCTGCTGAATCAGGCGGCTGATCGGAATGCCTTTTTCCCGGGACCGCTCAAGCATTTCCGGTTCGGCTTCAGACAAACGCAGGAGCATTCCTTCTTCTCCCGCTGCCCCTTCTATAAACCGAACAGTCCGGTCAAGTGCAGCGGCCAACTTTTCATCGCCTGTCCGGACCGCTGTGACCGCCAGTTCCCCGTCAGTTTCTCCATATTCAGCAAAAATCAGGCTAATCAATTTCGTCACTTCTTTGCCGTTCCAATTTTCGAGCTCCCTGATCAGTGCAGCCCCATCGTCATTGAGGGCGGCCAGTTCCCGGACCTTCCCTTCTTGATCGATGCCGAACTCAACTGACGGATTCACTTCCAGCTGGATAAAGGCAAGTGCCGGTTCTCTGAAAGGCAGGAAAAGTGATGAAAGCACGAGAAGCAAGGCTGCGGCCAGTACTGCAATGGCAGGAATGGACTTTCGGCCTGCTGACTGATACGAACGCTTTTGGGAAAGCAAAGGCGTGACCAGTACTTCGGATCCGACTTCCTGCCCTTCCGCCACTCCCCGGATAAACTGTCCGTCAGGAGTCAGGATGGTCACATTTCCATTATTTTGTTCGACAATGATCCCCCTGGTCTTGTTTATCATTCGGGCATCCATCCTTTTAAATACTCATTGAGCATCGGCAGGTCACTGTCCTTTAATATCACCATGGCAAGAATATACTTACGATGTCGTTCAATCGTTTTTCTGGAGACACCGACCAACTTCTCGAGTTTCCGGATTGGAAGGCGCTTCTTGCGCAGGGTCTCTCGCATCAGTTCTTCGGAGCTGCAGATGATCACAGCAAGATCCATGGCAGTCCTCCTTGCATCCGCATGCTTCGGGGAGACATCTGCCAATTCGCTGAACGAAAGGCCGAATTTATCGAGAAGCTCCGAATACCTTCTGATTTCTTCGCGTCGATCTTCAACCTCACGAGCCTTGGCATATCTTGAGAGGGAAGCGGACTCTTCCGCTGCCGCCGCGGTTTCTTCCCCTATGGCAAGTTGTCCGTTAAGACTGTTCCGGGACTCTTTCCGGAGATGGTCAATCAGCTTTCGCCGGATGACAAGATGAGCGAATGCCATAAAAGAGGCATCCCGGCTGCGGTCATATTTCATGACAGCTTCATGGAAGCCGCCAAGTGCGATACTGTATTCATCATCATGTTCATCGATATAACGGTTGCACGCCAAGTAGGCTGCTTTTTTCAGAAAGGGGGAATAAGCACGGAGAAGTCCATCCAGTTCTTCGCCCGAGCCGTTCTGGGCAAGAAGAACTCGATTTTCCACATCCGCGGTTTCACCACTTCTCCGATTCATGAATCCGTTGAAAGCCGTGATTAACACGATTGACCTCTCCTGACCCTGGTTTCGATAAACTGATTGTATCGGCAATCCCGGTATTTGGAAAGAGGTCATTCCTTGTCCTTCATATTATTCGACAACTACCGGTGCTTTAGGGGGTGGATTTCCGGTGGATGAATGCATATAAAAGAGACTGCCGGGTTGGCAGTCTCTTTTAAAGTCAATCCTGTTTTTTTCGGTCGTTTCTGAGCCCGATGAGAACACCGACTACTGCGATAAGCAGCAATACCGACCAGAAGGTTGTTTTCCATATTGTCGAGTGCGGGAAATCCGGATCGATAATCTGCAGTTCCGGGTGGCCGAGTGTCAGAACGAGAAGTTTGACCCCGACCCAGCCGACAATTGCGAAAGCGGCTCCCTCGAGCGCCGGATAGCGATCCAGCAGACGGACGAACCATGTCGCGGCAAATCGCATGATGATCAGACCGATCAGTCCCCCGAAGAACATGACCGCAAACTGTCCGCCGTTGATGCCGCCGATGTCAAAGTCGCCGAGTTCAGGCAATGTGATTGCGATGGCTACCGCAGCCAGCATCGAGTCGATGGCAAACGCAATATCCGCCAGTTCGACTTTCAGGACGGTCATCCAGAAGCCGGACTGTTTTTTCGGCTCCTTGAGATTATCCTCGTCCTCACCGTGCTTCTTCCTCATATCGTAAAGATTCTTGAAGGCGATAAAGAGCAGGTACGCTGCACCAAGCGCCTGGATCTGCCAGACATCGACGAGAATAGTGATCATGAAAAGTGCTGCAAAGCGGAAGACGAATGCTCCCAAAAGCCCATAGAAAAGGGCTTTTTTCCGCTGTTTCAGCGGCAAGTGCTTGACCATGACCGCCATGACTACCGCGTTATCAGCAGCCAGCAGCCCCTCCAAGACAACTAGGACGACAAGCACCCATGCATATTCGAGTAAAATAGCTTCCAAATTCATTTCCTCCTTTTTTGGAAAACAAAAAGACCTTTACCCCGAAAAAAGGGCAAAGGTCTTGCTAAGCCCTCATCCGGTAATTCCCGGAATCAGGCTATCATAACCGATGGCATGGCCATGTAATGACGATTATGAAATAGGTTTCCCTATAGCTACTCCCCTTTGACACTAAGTCAAAGTTCATTCAGTTTTCCTTGGCTTATTGTATCACACCGGGCGATCGGATGTCCCGGATTTTTTCATTTTCCTCGTCTCACGATCAAACAGGCTATATACGACCGGCACAATGTAGAGGGTCAGGGCGGTGGAGCTGATGAGACCGCCAATCACTGCGATTCCCATCGGCTGGTTGATCTCCGTCCCTTCCCCGATTCCCAGGGCCAATGGAAGAAGCCCGAGGATGGTCGTTAATGCGGTCATCAGAATCGGTCTTGCACGGTCTTTGACAGAGATGATAATAGCGTCCAAAGACCGGATGCCTTCCGCCTTCCGCTGATTGATGTAGTCAACGAGTACAATCCCATTGTTCACGACGATCCCCACCAGTATCAGGATCCCGATTACAGCAGAAACGCTGATCGGGATATCGGTGAGCAACAGGGCGAATGATACCCCAATAATCATGAGCGGCACAGTGAACATGATGACAAATGGATATTTGAACGACTCGAACTGCGCAGCCATGACAAAGTAAACGAGTACCATAGCCAGTATAACCGCCATGATCATGTCGTCGATCGAGTCTTCGAACAGTTCCCTGTCACCGCTATAGGAAATGTCAGTTCCTTCCGGCAGCCCTGCCTTTTCCAGCTCACGCTCCACATCCCCTGTCACTTCACCGAGCGTTCTGGAGGATGCATAGTGGACAGTGAAGCGTACTGCATTTGCCTGGTCAACCCGTCGGATGGCTGCCGGCCCCTCGGCAACTTCGATATCCGCCAGGCTTTCCAGGGTTACGAACGTACCGGACGGCGCGCGGAGCTTGAGCTGTCCGAGCGCATCAATACTGTCGAGGTTGTTCCCGCCGGTTCTGATCCGCACAGCATGGACATCTCCGGCCTCATCAACAATCTGTGACGCTGTTACACCCCGGGTCATGTCATTGACAGCGGAAGCGATTTGGGCAGGAGCGAGTCCATTCGCGGATGCCGCAGCACGGTCGACTTCAATCAGGATCTCTTCGACCCCATCGGTCAGATCGTTGGTGACATCCGTGACGCCCCCAATCTCCGACAGACGGGCAACCGCCATTGACGCAGCTTTGTCCAGGCGTGATTGATCCGTGTCCGTCATCGTGAAGGACAGCGTATTCGGAGATGAACCGGCAGCCGTCTGGAGATTGAAGTTGATTTCAGTGCCTTCACCGCCCATCCCCTGGATATCCGGCTGAATATCATCGACGAATTCGAACACGGACCGGTCCCGCTCCGAAAGCGGCTTGAGCTTGACATAAAGCTCTCCACGGTCAGCCTCGCCAGTTCCCTGGGCAAGTCCCTGCTGGGTGCCGCCGGTAAGGCTGACATACACATCAACATCGTCTTCAGATTTCAAGCGTTCCTCGATCTTTCTGATGACATCACCGGTCGCCTTTACTGACGCATTGTCCGGCATGTTGACCGTGATGCTTACAAATCCTTCATCCGTCGCCGGAAGGAATTCTGTTCCGACCCTATAGATGCCGAACCCGCTTGCAGCAAGAAGAACAGCTGTCAAACCAAGGACCAGTTTCCGGTTATAAAGCGACCACTTGATTGAGCGCTCGAAATTCCCATATGCTTTGGAACGCCTGCGCCGTGTCTCCAGATCACGCTTCGGCTTTCTGAGCATACGGGATGCCATCATCGGGATAACCGTCAGCGCAACGAACAGGGAGGCCAGGAGACTAAATGAAATCGTCATGGCGAACTCCGTGAAAATCCGGCCGATCAGACCCGAGATGAAGATGACGGGCAGAAATACGGCAACCGTGGTGAGTGTGGAAGCTGTAATAGCCCCGCCCACTTCTTTCGTTCCGTCAAGTGCGGCCTGCTTGCGGTTCTTGCCCATGGCTAGATGCCGCTCAATGTTCTCGATGACCACAATGGAGTTGTCGACCAGCATTCCGATTCCGAGAGCCAGGGCCCCGAGCGTCAGGATATTAAGTGCGAAGTCCGAGAAATACATCAGGACAAATGTGACAATGACCGAGTACGGGATCGCCACGCCGATGATGATCGGACTCCGCACCGATTTCAGAAACAGGAACAGGATGAGCATGGCGAAGATGCCGCCCAGAATGAGTGATTGACCGATGTTTCCGATGGCCAGCTGGATATAGTCTCCCTGGTCAAAGAGGATATCTGCCGTCATCCCCTCATATTCAGGCTGTGCAAGCAGCCGGTCCAGCGATTCCTTGAAGGATTCGGACACTTCCGCGGTGTTTGCGCCGGACTCCTGCAGGACCGACATGATCACAGACGGTTCCTCATTGGTCCTTGTCTCCATTCCCCCGTCCTCAGGGGAAAGACTGATTTCACTGATGTCTGAAAGTTTGATTTCCGCACCGTCCATCGGATTGACTGTCAGGACAAGATCCCCGATTTCCTCAACTGAGGTCAATGTGCTGACGATGCGCGTGGTCAGCCGCTTGCCGTCATCCGTTTCCACCGGCTCCCCGGGCATGGAAACATTGTTGGCCTGGATAGCCTGTACAATATCCTGCTGGGCAAGCCCGTTATCTTCAAGCTTGCCCGGGTCCAGGACAATCTGCACATCCTCGACAAGCGAAGAGGATACGGTGACACTTGCAACGCCTTCCGTCCTTCTCAGTTCCGTTTCAAGCGATTCCGCGATTTCCCGGATATCTCCGGATTCTTTATCGGAACGCAGGGACAGCTGGATTACCGGAAACTGCGACGGGTCAAACTTCATGAACCGAGGTTTTCCCGAATCATCGGGAACGGGGGTTTGGTCGATCCGTTGCAGAACATCCATCTGTACATCATCGATCTCCGTAGACCAGTCAAACTCTAGGAAGATCAGATTTGCGCCTTCCTGGGAAGTCGACTGGATCGATTTCAGGCCGGGGAGCGTAGACAAACTGGTTTCAAGCGGTTTCGTAACTTTCTCGCTCACTTCCTCCGGTCCCGCTCCGGGATAGCTCGTCACCACGACCGCGATCGGCGGGTTAAGTTCAGGTATGAGCGTCAGCGGGATCTTCATGAACGAAACAGCTCCCAAAATAAGTACAAGGAGCATCGTCACAATCGTAAAAACCGGGCGCCTGATCGAAAAACCGCTTATCTTCATCCTTTTTTCCCCTTTTCAAAAAGCTATGTCCATCATACCGGAAGCGCCTGCCACCCTCAATGTTCAGCGCACCTTCAATCTCCAAAACAGGCGGCAGCAAAGCCGGTCCCTTGCTGGAAGGTCCGGCCTGCTGCCACCTGTCTGGATATGCATGAAAGCCTGCTGATCAGAGCAAGCTATAAAGCCTGATGTCCGGATGTTTGTCCTGGAACCAGCGAAGGGCAAAGTCGTTTTCGAAAAGGAAAACGAGGTTGTCGTAGCGGTCCTTGACGAGCATGGCACGCGGGCCTGTCATGGACTCTTTTACATCCCCCTCGTTCTCAATCCAACGGGCCACTTTCTGGCCGATGTGCTGGATGATCACCTCGGAGTTGTACTCGCTCTTCATGCGATGTTCGAACACTTCAAACTGGAGCTGGCCGACCGCTCCGAGGATGACTTCCTCGGTATGGAGCGTCTTGTAGTATTGGATGGCACCCTCCTGGACCAGCTGCAGAATTCCTTTATGGAAGTGCTTGGACTTCATGACGTTCTTCGGGGACACCTTGACGAACAGCTCCGGAGTGAATTGAGGCAGCGGCTCAAAGGCGAAGTTCTTTTTGCCGCCGGTGATCGTATCGCCGATCTGATAGTTTCCGGTATCATAAAGCCCGATGATATCCCCTGCGACCGCCATGTTGACGGTCTCCCGGTCATCTGCAAGAAACTGTGTGGACTGGCTGACCTTGAAGGTTTTCGGGATTCTTGGGACGGTCACCTGCATCCCGCGGTCAAACTCGCCCGAGACGATGCGGACAAACGCAATCCGGTCACGGTGTGCCGGGTTCATGTTCGCCTGGATCTTGAAGATGAAGCCTGTGAACTCGTCATCGTAAGGGTTGACGCTGCCGCCACCCTCCATATTGCGCGGCTGCGGCTGTGGCGCAAACTGGAGGAAGGTTTCCAGAAACGTCTGAACACCGAAGTTGGTCAGTGCGGATCCGAAAAAGACCGGTGTCAGTTCACCTTTTTGCACACGCTCCTCGTCAAAGTCGTTCCCGGCTTCGTCAAGCAGCATAATGTCTTCCAGCGCCTGGCTGTAATAGGAAGAGTCCTGGATCGGATTAGGTGCCGCAAGATCTCCGTCAGCGCCGAGCTCCAGGTATTTTTCTTCCCCTTCTGTCCTTGCGAGCTCCACCCGGCGGTTGTGGCGGTCGTAGATGCCCATGAATTCTTTGCCCATGCCGATCGGCCAGTTCATCGCATAGGATTGGATGCCGAGCACTTCCTCGAGTTCTTCCATGAGCTCAAGGGGCTCCTTGCCCTGGCGGTCGAGCTTATTGATGAACGTGAAGATCGGGATTCCCCGCATGCGGCAGACCTTGAACAGCTTGATGGTCTGCGGCTCGATCCCTTTTGCGGAGTCGACCATCATCACAGCCGAATCGACAGCCATGAGCGTCCGGTAGGTGTCTTCACTGAAGTCTTCGTGTCCCGGGGTGTCCAGGATGTTGACCCGCTTCTCGTCATAGTCAAACTGGAGCACCGAGGACGTGACCGAAATGCCGCGTTGCTTCTCGATGTCCATCCAGTCGGATGTGGCGAATTTCCCGGACTTCTTTCCTTTGACGGTTCCCGCATCCCGGATCGCTCCACCAAAAAACAGCAGCTTCTCGGTCATCGTCGTTTTCCCGGCATCCGGGTGGGAGATGATCGCGAATGTTCTTCTCGATGCGATTTCGTGTTTTAATTGGTCTTCCATTTTCATTTCTCCTCATCTGTTTCAGCTTTCCCCATCATAGGGACCGGAGAGTCCGATTTCAAGCGATATTCACGGAAAGGGCCGGAAAGGCGAACCTTTCCGGCACCTATCTTCCCTGTAAATGACCAGCTTATCTGAGTCAGTCCCTGGTGCCGGCCTTGCGTCCGAATTTCTTTTCCGCTTCATGAAGCGCAATCTCGGCATCGCTATGCGGGTATTTCGTGTTCCCGATAATCTGAAAATCTTCATGGCCTTTTCCTGCGAACAGGATGATATCCCCTTCATCCGCAATTTTCACCGCGTGCCGTACAGCCTGCTCACGGTCACCGATGCAGGCATAATTCTTATGCGTCATGCCTGCTTCAAGTTCTGATGTAATCGAGTCATACTCCTCATGGCGAGGATCGTCTGTCGTGAGTATGACATAATCGGCGACAGAAGCCTTTTCCGCCATGATCGGCCGCTTTGAGCGGTCCCGGTTTCCTCCTGTACCAACCAGGAAAATGAGTTTGTTCTTTTTATAGGGCAGAACAGAAGCGATTGCCTTCTCAATGGCATCCGGTGTATGCGCATAGTCAATATAGATTGTGAGCGGAAGGTCCGTCTCGACACGTTCCATCCGCCCTTTAACGGCGGGAAGCCCGCTGAGTCCTGCCAAGATCTCATCCAGCCCCAATCCGTATGCGTAAAGGGCAGCCACCGAAGCCAGCGCGTTATAAACATTGAAGCCGCCGATCAGGTTCATCGTGACCTGGCGCTCCCCTTCAGGCGTATCCATCAGAAAGACAGTGCGGCCGGCTGCGAGCCGGATATCGCGTGCCCTGAACATCGCCTCTGATTCAACTGCGTAACTGATCACCGGATGCGGCGTCATTTGCCGGTACCGGTCAGACCAAAGATCATCCGCATTCAGCACAGCAAATTTTGGCGTGGATGTATCTTGGCCCAGCTGCGAGAACAGTAGCCCCTTCGCATAGCCGTAGTGTTCCATCGTGCCGTGATAGTCCAGATGATCATGGCTTAGGTTCGTGAACACCGCTACATCAAATTCCGTACCGGACAGACGGCCTTCGACAAGGCCGTGGGAGGACACTTCCATCGTCATCGCCTCGCACCCTTCCGACAGTGCCTGGCGGATCATGCGCTGGGTTGTGAGGGAATCAGTTGTCGTATTGGCCGACTCATAGAGGACACCGTTCAGATTGAAACCGATTGTTCCGGATGATGCCGACTTACGCCCGCTGTAGCGGAGAATGCCATCGATAATATTCGCCACACTGGTCTTGCCATTTGTTCCGGTGACGCCGATCATGCGGATCGACTTTGAAGGATGACCGAAAAAAGCGGCCGCAAGAAGTCCTTCCGCGCGTGCCGTATCATCCGTGATGACGACGGCAGCTTTTTCCGGATCCGCCTCAACCGGCCGCTCCGCAATAATGAGTCTTGCACCGGCTGCAAGCGCCTGGGGCACATAGTCGTGGCCATCCACGGTGTATCCGCTGATGCAGATAAAAGCGCCGCCCGGCTGGACCGCCCGGGAATCCACAGCGATGTCCGTTACTTCTTCCGGAAGCATCCCGATCACTTCCCTGAACGGGAGATGTGCCAATAATTCTGTTGTTTCCATCTAATTTCCTCCTCAGTCTTCCGCGAGCGGCGAGAGAATGTAAGCCCTCAGCAGGCGTGCCGCTGCTTCCAGGGAATCCGTATGTGTCCTTTCAAGTGCATGGGACGATTCGATTCCCGGACCGAAAAGCGCGTGCCGGACATCAAATCCTGCGCGGATCGCCGCTGACGCGTCTGATCCGTAATAAGGATAGATATCCAGCTTGTGCGGAATGCCGTCATTTTTGCATAGATCCGCCAAGTGCCGCGTCAGGCCGTAATGATAAGGCCCGCTAGAATCCTTCACGCAAATTGACACGGTATATTCATCGGAAGACTGCCCGTCGCCGATCGCTCCCATGTCGAATGCAATGTATTCGACGGTCCCATCGGGAACCGATGCGTTGCCGCCAAACCCGATTTCTTCGTTATTGGAAATATAGAGATGCAAAGTATGCGGAAGCTTCTCACTGGTTTCCTTTAGTCTGGCCGCCAGCTCGAGCAGGAGAGCCGTGCTCGCCTTGTCGTCAAGATGACGGGACTTGATGTAGCCGCCGCTCCGCTCAAAACGCGGGTCGAATGAGACAAAGTCTCCGACTTCGATTCCGAGCGCCCGGGTGGCGTCCGCACTTCCGGTCCTTTCATCAAGACGGACTTCAATGTTGTCGCTGCTCCGCTCTGCCTTTCCGGAGTCACGGTAAACATGGACGGTTGTCTGGTGCATGAGGATCGTCCCGCGGATTTTCCGGCCGTCCGCCGTATGGACGGTACAATATTCACCCTCGGCGGCATTCCAGTTGAATCCGCCAATTTTGTCCAGCTTAAGGCGGCCCGAAGGTTTGATCTCCTTTACAATGGCGCCGAGTGTATCGACATGTGCCGTGATCAGCCGGCTCTTGCTGTCATCTTCCCCACGGAACGTGGCGATGACGGCACCCTTATTCGTTTTTGTCAGCTCAGCCCCGCTCTCGGCCAGATATGACGCAGCCAGTTTCATGACGTCCGCCGTGTAGCCGGACGGGCTCGGTGTATTCACGAGTTTTTCAAGGATTTCAAGCGATTGTTCGAGTTCAAATGTTATCTTCAAGTTGCGTTCCCCCCGACTGAAAAAGTCCAGTTTTCATTATACGCCTAGAGAGGGTGTCCGTCACGATGCACCGCATCATTTCAGAAAACGCCTGATCAGCTTGAGGCGGTTGCCGTAAGGAGGAAATGCAATCCTGACCGGAAAGGCGGTCCCGCGCTTTAGGATGCCCTTTTCATGTGTAAAAGCATCAAAACCATATTTGCCGTGATAGCTTCCGATCCCGGACGGGCCAGCGCCTCCGAAAGGCAGTGCCGTATTTCCGACATGGGACAGCGCATCGTTAATGCAGCCGCCGCCAAACGGGAGCTCGGACAGAAATGTATCCATCGCGCCCTGATTCTCGGAGAACAGGTAAGCGGCAAGCGGCTTCGGCCGTTCGCGGATCGAGCGGATGATCGCCGTCAGGCTGGAATAGCCGTAAACCGGCAGTATCGGACCGAAAATCTCTTCCTCCATCACCCGGCTTCCAACAGGCGGGCTGTCAACCACCGTCGGCTCGATATAGCCGGTATCCCGATTCATCCGCCCTCCTGAAAGGATCCGGCCACGCTCTTCGTCGATCATCTCCCGCAGCCTGTCGAACTGGCGCTCATCCACGATCCGGGCATAATCCGGAGATTCTGAAGGATCAGTGCCGTAAAAACCCTTGACCGCCTGTTTTAACTCCTCCAGAAACTCATCCTTCACAGTATGGTGAACCAGGCAATAGTCCGGCGCCACACATGTCTGACCGGCATTCGTGAATTTCGCCCATGCAATCCTCTCCGCTGCCATGCGGAGGTCGGCGGTCTGGTCAACAATGGCGGGACTTTTTCCGCCGAGTTCGAGGACAACGGGCACAAGCCGCTCGGCAGCAGCTTTCATGACGATCGATCCGACTTTTGCACTGCCCGTGAAGAACATGAAATCAAACGGCGCATGGATCAGAGCCGACGTCTCTTCCTTGCCTCCTTCCACGACTGTCACAAATTCGGGCGGAAATGTATCTGCAACCAGTTCTCGGATGACGGCAGAAACGTGCGGCGTCGTCTCGGAAGGCTTCAGGACGGCCGTATTTCCACCGGCAATTGCCGCCGCAAGCGGCTCGATCACAAGCTGGAAAGGATAGTTGAAAGGTCCGATGATCAGCACCGTTCCCCATGGCTCACGGATGACGAAGCTTTTCCCCGGCTGGAAATGAATCGGCGTCTTTTTCGGTTCCGGTTTCATCCATTCTCCGATGCTGGAAGCCATTTCCCGAATACTGGATAAGACAAAGCCGATCTCCGTCATGTATGATTCGAATTCACTTTTGCCGAGATCCTTTGCAAGTGCATCCGAAATATCTTTTTCCCTTTTCCGGATCGCTCCATGAAGGTCCACCAGCCTGTCTTTCCTGAATTGGGCTGACTTCGTTTTGCCGGTCCAGTAATATTCCCGCTGCCGGGCGACGATGCCGCCTGCCTGCGTATCCGTAAAAGCCATGTTCAACCACTCCTTTCATTCTTTCTTCATCTTATCGCCGGCGGCCCCGGATATCAAAACATAAACCGGGATATTCTATTCCTATCCGGATGACCTGACGGATTGTTAAATTTTTTTTAAGCTCATAAACGGCTCCCGACTCGGGCAACCTTTGGATATGGGCAGGAAAAGTTGTTGCCTGCCCGCCATGCATCCCGGCCTCCAGGCGGCGGATATCGCACCTTACAGTTTCATACGCTCCTCTTTCCCGGTCAGATAGAAATATAGGTCTTCCGGCTTGTTTTGTTCCTCACTCTGTTTCGGATTCCGATCATGCGGGGTATAGAAGGTCAAACAACGAAAAGATCAAGGAGGAAATGACATGATGAAACAAGAACAATGGTGGGATCATATGTTTACGGGAAATCTTGAATTGGGACTTAACCGCGAGCGGCTAACCGAGCTGGAAGAGGAAAACTTCCTTTACTTCTCGGAAGCTGAAGAAACCGTTCCCCAGGAGCAATAACTAAGTGACGATGCGATATTTGCCGTCAGCCGGTAAAGATGCAGTGCATACATAAGGACCGTCCAGCCGATTATATCCGGGGGACGGTCCTTAGCCATTTCCCGGATATTCCGCACTGATATCTGAAAAGTTTTATTTTAAGGATGACGTTGACTTTACCTGCTTCCCCTTGTATTATTGTAAATGTGCTTGAGAGAACAACCAAGCCAACATCCCAGTTTTGATTCCGTAGCTCAGCTGGGAGAGCGCTACCTTGACAGGGTAGAGGTCGCTGGTTCGAGCCCAGTCGGAATCATCATAAAAAACGCATCCCTAGGGATGCGTTTTTTTGTCTTTTCTGGACGCCTCATGGGTACTTTGACTTGGACTTTCATCCAAATATTTCTCAAAGGCAATCGCTTCTTCTTCCAGTGCGGAAGATAACACCTTATAGGTCGCGGATAAATAGACTGCGGCTGCTTCTGCATCTCCAGATCTGGCCTTTTCAATACCTGCCGGCAATTCTTCAACAAGCAGTTCCACCTTTTTCCGAATGCTTTCACGGCTGTTTCCCAAGTAGGTCGTTACTTCCAATTCCTCTACTTTATTAATCACTCTTAATATCCCCTAACCATATTGTTCTGCCGCTACATTCGACAGACAGATAAACAGTTCCTTCTTAAAAATGATAAATTCCGACTTTGTTCTATTATAAATCTGCTCATTCCTTGCTTGGACAGGTTTGATCGTTATTGAAAACGGCCTTTCTTCCGTCTGAGGTTCAAAAATAGCCTATTTCAGAAATAAACGTATAATAGTGATATACATACGATCAAAATACAATCAGCGAGGAATCCAAGATGAATGACCAACAGACCCGGCCAACCCCGGAAGAAATACAGCACACAATCGATCAGCTGAGAACACAAGTTGATGAATTGGAGAAACTCATCGGCCAGATCATGGTACCCATCATCCCGTCGATAATGCCGGATACGATTTTGGTGCCGTTCGCCGGAGAACTGACACCGGAGCTTTCAAAAAAAGTCGTCACGAAGGTACTCGATCATGTTTCCATGACAGGCACCCAAACTGCGATACTCGACTTCACCGCACTGTCCATCAAACAAACGGAGAGCCTCTCGGTGTTCGGCAATTCTGTCGAAGAGCTTTCGGCATCACTCAGCCTGATGGGCATTGAAGTGATTACAGTCGGATTCACTCCCCAATTCGCCCGCGAAGTCGCATTGTCCGGACTTCCTTTTGTAAACAAACTCAAGTCATTTTCCACTTTCCGCGCTGCTCTCCAGCACCTGATGAAGCTAAGGGGTATGGAGTTGACCGAAGATAACGGGAAGAATTAAAAAGACAGAACCCCTGCAGAATTTTTTCTGCAGGGGTTCTGTTTAGGATGCAGTCGAAATGGTCTGCTTGCCACCTTTGTTCTTAGTCACAAACTGGATGGCGAGAAGAATGACGAACAGGGCAAATCCGAATACGTCGGTCATGCCTTCCGGGAAAATCAGCATGCCGCCAGCCACAAGAGCGAGTATACGCTCCAGCCAGTTTAGCTTGCGATACCAGAAGCCGACGAAGCCGGCACCAACCGCGATCATACCGGCTAATGCTGTTGCGGTCACCCAAACGATTTCAAGGACACTTGCATCAATCATCAGCATCGCGGGGTTATAGACGAACATATACGGGATGATAAACGCTGCAATCGCGAGCTTCGCTGCGTTGACCCCTGTCCGGATCGGATCTCCTCCAGATATTCCGGATGCTGCAAATGCTGCGAGTGCGACCGGAGGTGTGATATCTGCAATGATTCCGAAGTAGAACACGAACAAGTGAGCAGATAAAGCTACAACAACCGGTACTGCTGCGCCTGACGGCTCGTCGATCATGAGCAGGGCAATGACGGCGGGAGCCGCAATCGTCGAAGTGATGACATAGTTCGCCGTTGTCGGTGAGCCCATTCCCAGAACGATCGCTGCGAGCATAGTGAAAAACAGTGTCAGGAAGAGATGTCCGCCTGAGGCTGAAATCAGCCCGTTGGCCAGGCTCAGACCTAGACCGGTCTTGACAACGACACCGACAATGATGCCGGCACATGCCGTTGCCGCCGCAACAGCCAATGCTGTCCGTGCCCCGTCAACAAGGGCATTGATCATGTCCTTGAAGTTCAGGCGGGTCTGTTTGTCGAACGCGCTGACGACAATCGTCAGTACGATTCCCCAGAGCGCGGCTTGCATTGTCGGGATACCGACGAGCAAGAAGATAATAATTCCGAGAATCGGGGTCAGAAGATAAATCTTCTTCAAGACTTCCTTCCGGTTTGGAAGCTGGTCATCCGAAAGACCGGACAGCCCGACCCGTTTGGCCTCAAAGTGTGTCATGATCCAGATTCCCGAGAAGTAAAGCAGCGCCGGAATGGCAGCGGCTTTTGCAATTTCCCAATAAGTGATGCCGCCGATGAATTCGACCATCAGAAATGCCGCTGCTCCCATGATTGGCGGCATGAGCTGTCCGCCGGTGGAAGCCGAGGCTTCTACCGCCCCGGCAAACTCTTTGCGGTAGCCAAGCTTCTTCATCATCGGAATGGTATACGAACCGGAAGTCACCACGTTAGCTACAGAGCTCCCTGATATGGTTCCCTGGAGGGCACTTGAGAAGATAGCCACCTTCGCCGGGCCGCCGGTCAGTTTCCCGGCCAATGCCACAGCCAAATCGTTGAAGTACTGACCCACACCTGTTTTTACGAGGAAGGCTCCGAAAAGGAGGAAGACGAAGATGAACGTGGCCGACACTCCGATTGGTGTACCGAGCACCCCGTCGGTCGTGTAAAACATCAACTGGGCAAGTGCCGTCAGGTCCTGTCCGCGATGCGCCAGGAATCCTGGCCAGTATGGTCCGGTAAACGCATAGATCAGGAATGCCGATGCGATAATCGTAATCGGCAGGCCGACAGCCCGCCGTGAGGCTTCGAGTGTCAGTAAGACGGCCAGGATGGCGACTGTCATATCGAGATCGGTCACCCGTCCGACACGCATGACCAATTCATCGTATTGCAACGGCCAGTACAGGCCGACGCCAATCGAAAGCAGCGCCAGGATAATATCGTAAAACGGGACTCTGTTCTTTTTGGCCGATTTACGGCGAAACGGGAACAGAAGGAAAATAAGAGACAGGGCAAAACCCAGGTGGACAGAGCGCTGGATATAGGCTGTATACTGTCCAAAAATCGCGGTGTATAGCTGGAAAACAGAAAAAGCCAGAAGACCGAAGAAAACAATTTTCTTCATAAGCCCCCGAACGTCACGGGTGTTGGATTCCGGGTCATATTTTTTCAGCAGCTCCTGCTGCTCTTCCTCGGACAGCTGGAGATTCTGCTCTTCCCTCATTGATTTCTCATCTGCCATTCATATTCACTCCTTTCAATAACTCCAGTAGGGACAATTTTCTTGATTCAAAACGGTAAGAAGATCCCCGCTCCAGCAGTTTCTTCAAATCATAACTGCGTCCGCCGCACAGGAATTCAAGGTCCGTATCGATATCCGCCACAAATAGGACAAACGAGTCGAGTACACGATTTTCATACTCAAGCGTGTATCGGCCGTCCTCGGCGGTGAAGGTCTCCCCTTCCTCCGCATGGCCCGGCATGCCGATTGCAAGGTCCTCGTATTCCATCCGGAGAAGACGGATTCTGCTATCATCTGTCACCTCATAAGTTTCAATCACATCCGTCAGATGGATTGAATGGGTATACCGGATGACGAATCGGTCCTCTTCCGTCTGCCGTATGTAGTGGATGGCCGGATTGTCCGAGCGGGTCTCCGTAAACACAAAGGCGTCTGAAAACGGGACTGCGAGAACACATGTAAATGACACCATGAGCAATGCAGTGCCCAGCACTTTCCGCATCACGTCCCCCCTTATCATCCGGCCATTTAAAAAGAACAAAGTGAAGCGATGAAGCACGGCTTCATCGCTTCACTGCATGTTACGGCGAAATCAGTTGCCGTTTACTTCGTCGAAGTATTTCTGTGCACCATCGTGGACAGGAATACCGATGCCCTCAAGGCCTTTTTCAGCTTTGATCAGCTGTCCTTTTGCATGCGTGATCTTATCTGTATTTTCATAGATGGCCTTCGTGATGTCGTAAACAACATCTTCAGGAATGTCGTTCTGAATGACGAGCATTGCTCCTACGGATACAGTCGGAACATCCTCGGTCAGTCCGTATGTGCCCGAAGCAATCGTGTCTTTTGCATAGTACGGATACTTTTCGATCAGTTCATCTGCTTTGGCATCTTCAACCGGAACGATGTAGACCTGTGTCGTTGCGTTCAGTCCTTCAACAGCCCCTGTCGGTGTACCGGAAGTGATGAATGCCGCGTCGATCTGGCCGGACTGAAGGCTTTCAGTGGATTCGCCGAAGTCCAAGTTTTGCGCATCGATGTCATCCATTGTGAGACCGTGGATTTCAAGGAGCTGCTCCGCATTTGCATACGTACCGGAACCCGGAGCGCCTACAGAGATTTTTTTGCCCTTCAGGTCGTCATAAGACTTGATGCCTGACTTTTCCGTCGTAACAAGCTGGATCGTTTCCGGATAAAGCGCGCCGAGCGCGGAAACATTGTCAATCGCCTGTCCATCGAACATCAGTTCACCTTTATTGGCGTAATAAGCAATGTCCGTCTGGACGAATGCGATTTCCGCTGTGTCATCAGCAAGCGCAGTCATATTGGCTGCAGAAGCCTGGGAGCTTTCCGCAGTTGTCTTGATGCCCGTCTCTTCCGAGATGAACTCCGCGAACGAACCTCCGAGCGGATAGTATGTGCCTTGCGTTCCGCCGGTCAGGATACTGAGGAACTTAATATCGCTTGAGCCTTCGTCTCCACCGCCCTCACTGCTGCCGCTGTCGGCACTGTCGCCGCCCCCACAAGCTGCCAGCATAAATAGCGAAATGATTCCGATGATAGCCAAAAACCGGAATTTCTTTTTCATGGATGATCCTCCCCTTCTCTATTAAGTTGGTCATACTAGTTTTCATTCTACTGAGACTATTTTCGCATGTCAACGCTTTCTTGAAAACGTTGACATACTTACTTGGCACCGTCCACATTGCTTTCCGGCGCCGTCTCATCCGGCGGAAGCTCCTTGAAAGTTTCCCCTTTTTCTTCAAGATCACGGGTACGGTGAGCAATCCGGGATGATGCGCATGCAGCCACACTGGCGACGAGGTCATCCAGGAAAGTATGCACCCCGATGCCCTTTTTCGTGTCAAGATGGTTGATGACCCCAATTTTGTTTTTGTCGAGGTGGCCGAAGGTGGTCACCGCAATGCTGCCGTACGTGTAGACAGCACCAAGTGCGATTGTCTCATCCACTCCGAAAAGACCTTCATCCGAATCGACAATCGACTGAAGGGGCTCGGACAACTGCTTTTTCTCAGCGAGTACGTCAAGCTCGATCCCGACGAGCAGGGCGTGCTGGACTTCACGTTTTTCCAGAACACTCTCCACTGACTCGATGCAGTGGGCAAGCTTCAGCCCATCATTGTATGGTGCCTGCATCTCATAGACGATTTTGGCAATGGCCTCGATGCTGACCCCGCGGCGTGTGAGGGCATCTTTCGCGGCTTTCGTGACTGTTGCGGACGGGACTTTCCTGCTTTGGTCAAACATGACAACTTCCCCTTTCTTTGCTGGACGCATGCACACATTATACCTGCATTATTCAGTATGCTACAATTTTATCTATACGTTGCATGAGGAGGATATGGTTTGAAAAAAGGACGCATCAACGAATTGACTTTTAAAAGCGAAGCGCTCGGCGAAGAGATGGAACTGCTTGTCTATCTTCCCGAGAACTATTCCGACCTATATAAACACTCGGTGCTGATTGCATCGGACGGAAAAGACTATTTTCAGTACGGACGGATGACCCGGCTGCTTGAAAAACTGTACGAGGAAGATGCGATCGAGCGGCTCATCGTCGTCGGTGTCCCCTACAAGAGCGTCAGCGAACGCAGAAGGATGTATCATCCCGACGGCGACCGGAACAGCGACTACATCCGGTTTATCGCCCATGAGCTCGTGCCGTTCATCGATGCCGAGTTTCCAACGTACCAGATGGCCGCAGGGCGCGGCCTGATTGGTGATTCGCTCGCAGCCACGGTCTCGCTGATGACGGCATGCAAGTATCCGAACAGTTTTGGCAAAGTCGTCTGCCACTCCCCCTATGCCGATGAAAAAGTGCTGGCAGCTGTCGAATCCGTTCAGGATCCCGCATCCTTCGACATCTATCAGGTTATCGGAACAGGCGAGACCGAAGTCCCGACCACCACAGGGGAAATCGATGACTTTTTGAATCCGAACCGAAAACTGAGGAACTTAATAGAGAAAAAAGGGTTTTCGTCATTCTATGAAGAATTTGATGGCAAGCACACCTGGAAATACTGGCAGAAAGATCTCGAACGCGCCATCCGGTTTGCTTTCGGAAAGTGAAGATTAACCAATCGGTGAACTTTCTGATATCCTTAAGGGAGAACACATAAAAGGAGGTCTTCGCATGAAATACGGAATCGTTGCATTCCCTTCAAAAGAATTGCAGGACAGGACCAACACATACCGAAAGCGCTATGATGCACACTACGCCCTGATTCCACCCCATATGACTGTCGTGGGGCCGTTCACGCTCGAAGGAAAGGAAATGAAGGAAGCGGCAGCCGAACTCCTTGAGGTCGCTGCCAAACAAAAGCCGTTCGAGCTGAAGGTGATGAGGGCAAGCACGTTTGCACCGATCACAAATGCGATTTACCTCAAGATTGAACCGAATGATGAAATCCTTGCACTTCGCGAGGCCCTCAGCCTCGATTTCATCAAAAACATTGAAAACCATCCATACGTACCCCACATCACGATTGCCCAAAAAATGTCCGACGGTGAGCATGACGATATCATCGGCCAGGTCAAGATGGACAACTTTGAGCATAAGGAGACGATCGATCGCGTGCATCTCCTCTACCAGCTAGAGGACGGTCCATGGACTGTTTACGAAACCTTTACACTGTCGGGAGATGAGTGATCGATGGTCAGCCTGAAGCTCGCCTCGACCGAAACGGAACGCGAGGATGCCTTTACCGTCCGTAAGGCGGTCTTTGTTGAGGAACAGGGCGTGCCCATCCATATCGAGCTGGACGAGCTGGACGACGAAGCTGTCCACTTCATCGCATATGACGGCGAACGTCCGATTGCGGCCGGCAGGATCCGGGACATCGGTGACAGCATCGGAAAAGTTGAACGGGTTTGTGTACTGCCCGAATACCGTGGCCAGCACCTTGGCCAGCAGATGATGGTGATGCTGGAAGAGCATGCCCGGAATGCCGGGCTCAGCAAAATCCGGCTCAACGCACAGAACCACGCTGTCCCGTTTTATGAAAAGATCGGTTACATGGTGACCTCGCCGGAATTCATGGATGCAGGCATCCCGCACCGCGTCATGGAAAAATCGGTTTAACACAAAAATCCGCGCAGACAACTTTGTCTGACGCGGATTTTTATTTTGCGGCTCAGCCGTTTTTATCGATCATCCGTTGGATATCCCCGACATTCAGGGAATTGCCGTTTTTCAGGATGGATGCGGCGATCTGGTCCTCGAGCTGCTGTGAAACATCTTTCTTCGCCAGCCGCCCGACTTTCCGGATGATCTTCCTCACTTGCCGCTCATCCTGGAAATTGGCGTGCTGGATTGCATTGGCCAACGCAAACAATTCATCCATCGAGACACCAGTCTTGTTCTCGATTTTCTTGAAGAGCGACTCGTTCATCCAGTCTCCTCCTTAGCAGTTGTAGCTTTTGCCGACAATAATCAGCAGGATGAACAGGATGACGATCAGCACGAACATCGAACCGCCACTGGACTTACCGCCGTAGCCACCGCCACCATAACCGCAGCCCCAGCCACCGCCGTAGCCGCCACCGCCGCCATAACCGCAACCGAACATTGCACTCCCCCCTTTCCTGTTCCTTGTAAGGTATGGCGGTCCCCCAATTGGGGGAAGGGCGATTGCCCGGAAGGTCATGAAACATAAAAGCCCGCTGCCCAATAATG
>NZ_JCAXEU010000048.1:0-667 GCF_059758705.1 Bhargavaea sp. GQ12 | reverse complement strand
TTGTTGCCTTGATGATTCTGTGCCTATCATGCCCGGGCACCTTTGTAGATCATGGTGGAGGATGACGGGTTCGAACCGCCGACCCTCTGCTTGTAAGGCAGATGCTCTCCCAGCTGAGCTAATCCTCCGTAAATGGTGACCCCTACGGGATTCGAACCCGTGTTACCGCCGTGAAAGGGCGGTGTCTTAACCGCTTGACCAAGGGGCCATATTAAAGTAATAAAACTGGCGGAGAGCAAGGGATTCGAACCCTTGATACACGGTTAGCGTATACACGATTTCCAATCGTGCTCCTTCGGCCACTCGGACAGCTCTCCATTAATGGCTCCGCAGGTAGGACTCGAACCTACGACCGATCGGTTAACAGCCGATTGCTCTACCACTGAGCTACTGCGGAACAATATCATCTTGCTTGTGGCAAGCCCGGCAACGTCCTACTCTCACAGGGGGAAGCCCCCTACTACCATCGGCGCTAAAGAGCTTAACTTCCGTGTTCGGGATGGGAACGGGTGTGACCTCTTTGCCTTTATCACCAGACTTGTTTTGAACAAGACAAGATTTATTATATCAAATTCTGTAGAAATATCAAGCGTTTCTGCAAATATCTTTGCATTTGTTCGCTCAAAACCGGATAAAACAGACATTGTATCGTACATACCGAATCTTT
>NZ_JCAXEU010000047.1:0-738 GCF_059758705.1 Bhargavaea sp. GQ12 | reverse complement strand
CGGACAAGGATGAAGAGAACGAAATTCTAAAAAAGGCTATGCATGTTTTCACGAGAAGCCAGGCGTAAAATACCGATTCATATACGAAAATCAAAATGTATTTAACGTGGTGAAGATGTGCCAAGTACTGGTTGCTTCAAAATCCGGCTACTATGACTGGCTTAAACGGCCGACGACGGTTGAGTGGCTGGAACGTCAGGAAGAGCGCGAAAAGCTAAACCGGGCGATTCTAGAGATCTTCCACGGGAGCTACGGGACGTACGGTAGTCCCCGGATACATAAGGAACTGATACGACGAGGCTTTGAGGTATGTCAGAAGACAGTGGCTATCCGGATGAAAGAACTCAATCTTACGGCCCTGCCTCCGAAACGCAAAGTCGCTACAACGGACTCAAATCATAGTCAGACTGTCCATCCAAATGTGGTGGCAAGAGACTTCAAGACGGTGGAACTGAACAAGGTCTGGGTAGCGGATATCACCTATATCCGGCATTTGGACGGCTGGTCTTATCTGGCCAGCATCATGGACCTGTGCTCACGGAAGATCATTGCCTACACCCTCGGAGACACGATGGAGACAGAGCTTCCGCTCTCGGCTCTCAGGAAGGCACTGGCCATTCGTCAGCCGGAAGAAGGAGTAATTCATCATTCGGACCGCGGCAGCCAATATTGTTCGAAAGCATATACCCAGAAGCTGACAGACACTGGAGCCGTCATCAGTATGAGCCGGAAAGGCGA
>NZ_JCAXEU010000046.1:0-804 GCF_059758705.1 Bhargavaea sp. GQ12 | reverse complement strand
AGGACCTTACCCGGCTCATCCTGCTGGAACTCGCGATTCAGGTGATTAGACACCGTACGGTGTTCCTGTGTCGCCTTCGCCATCTTCCTGTAGGGATGGGCTCTCCGGATTCTGGCATGAAGGCCGAAAAGGCCAGTGAGGCGCAGGATTTTCTTGTGGTTCATGACTACGCCATATTCATTCCTCAAAATCATATGTAGGGTACGGTATCCTGCTTTCCCTTTCTTCCGTTCTTGGATCTCTTTAAGGAGAAGGGCATCTTCATAATCCACCTCCGCACGGAGGTCGCGTAATTCACGGCGGATCAGCCATTCATAGTAACCCTGACGGCGGACTCCCGCGACCCTGCATAGATAGGCGACAGCTCTCTTGAGCCCATACGTTCGGATCACTTCTTCAATCAATGCATATTTTTCTCCCGGTGTGAGCCTTACTTCCTCAGCCTCCTCTCGGCTGCCTCTAACTTTTTTAACAATTCCAGTTCAGCCTCTAGATACTTGATCTTAGCCTGTGCCTTTTTCAGTTGTTCTTCCGCAGTCAGATTCCGTGTTACCGGGCGACCGGCGCTTCCGCGGCCCCGACGCTCAGACAACAGGCCTTCTTCGCCAAGGGCGTCATACGATTTCCTCCATCGCTTTAGCGAGTCCTTAGGCGTATCTCTTCCAATCAGTTTGGGATCCAGCCCCGCCTCCAAGAAAATCTCATAGGGTGTCTTGCCTTCCTGATAGGCCTTCACGGCATTCAATTTGAATTCAGGAGCGTATTGTATGGTCTTACCCGTCACATGAAGGACATTGGGATTGT
>NZ_JCAXEU010000045.1:0-863 GCF_059758705.1 Bhargavaea sp. GQ12 | reverse complement strand
GCTCCCTGTATTTCCATGCCAAATAAGCCCGATGCTTCAGCCACTTTCAAGCCGTGTCTGTTCTTGAGCTCATCATTCTTCGCTTCTATTTTGTATCGCTCTTTGGCTTTCCTTCGGAACTCCTCGGTTTCCTGAAAAGCCATCTGTTCGAGATGGATGTCCGATTTGACGGAAACAGAGTATGTCTTGGTCTTCGCCCCTTCTTTATAACAGCCTTCCCGGAATGGACAGACCTTGCACTTTTCCACATCAAAGTAATACGTGTCCACTTGGTTCTTCTGCGCGTTTTTCTTACCCTGCCGTGCCTTTCGGAAAGCCAGGTGCCCTGCCTTGCAGACATACATCCCTGCGTCTTTGTTAAATTCAAACTCGTCTTCTTTACTTCGGTTGCCCTGTGTGACTGAAGGATTCAATTTCGATACGAGAGCGATGTTCTGTGACTTGGTCAGTTCAATGTTTCCCTTCTCGGAGTATGCCGCATCACCAATAACCGTATCGACTTTTAGGCCGGCGGCCTTGGACTTTTCAATCAGCTCAGGAAGGTACTTGCCATCACTCTTTTCCCCGGTGGTGATCACGGCCGCTGTAATGATCCGCTCTTCGGTCATGGCAAGATGCGTCTTGTATCCAAAGAAGGAATGATCCGCAGATTTATGACCGACACGGGCATCTTCATCCTCAGAAGCTTGCAAGTGCTCCGCGTCATCAGCAACGATTTCTTTTAGGCGGTTCAGCCGTTCCTTGACCTTAGGAACATTCGGAAGGGCTCTCTCCTGTTCGATGACTTCGATCAGTTGGTGGCAATAGTCCAGCTCATCGGTGAGTTCTTCCGTCGTGTTCTTTTCAGGAAACTTGTCTTTCAT
>NZ_JCAXEU010000043.1:0-1025 GCF_059758705.1 Bhargavaea sp. GQ12 | reverse complement strand
AAAAGATTCGGTATACGAATACAATGTCTGTTTTATCCGGTTTTGAAAGAACAAATAAAAAGCTTGCCAAATCCTTTAGACTTGGTATAATAATATTTGTCCTTTTAAAGTGAACACGGTCCGGTAACGATGGCGAAGAGGTCACACCCGTTCCCATCCCGAACACGGAAGTTAAGCTCTTCAGCGCCGATGGTAGTCGGGGACTTCCCCCTGCAAGAGTAGGACGTTGCCGGGCCGTTGATCACAAATATGTATACATAATCCGGAGGATTAGCTCAGCTGGGAGAGCATCTGCCTTACAAGCAGAGGGTCGGCGGTTCGAACCCGTCATCCTCCACCATTTTAATAATTATGCCGGCCTAGCTCAATTGGTAGAGCAACTGACTTGTAATCAGTAGGTTGGGGGTTCAAGTCCTCTGGCCGGCACCATGTTTTCCGAGCCATTAGCTCAGTTGGTAGAGCATCTGACTTTTAATCAGAGGGTCGCAGGTTCGAGCCCTGCATGGCTCACCATTTTCCTCTGATTCAGAGACATGCGGATGTGGTGGAACTGGCAGACACGCTAGACTTAGGATCTAGTGCCTTCGGGCGTGGGGGTTCGACTCCCTTCATCCGCACTTATTTTTTGAATAATTGATGACGCGGAAGTAGTTCAGTGGTAGAATACCACCTTGCCAAGGTGGGGGTCGCGGGTTCGAATCCCGTCTTCCGCTCCATCTTATCGGGAAATAGCTCAGCTTGGTAGAGCACTTGGTTTGGGACCAAGGGGTCGCAGGTTCGAATCCTGTTTTCCCGACCACTATATGGGGCCTTAGCTCAGCTGGGAGAGCGCCTGCCTTGCACGCAGGAGGTCAGCGGTTCGATCCCGCTAGGCTCCACCATGAACCTTGAAAACTGAACAGCAAAACGCTGATGAACGAAGTTCCCGGAACCCGACCCCGTCGGGCGAACGGAACGAATGAAATGCCAGTTTTAAAGTATGAGCTTACTCATACTCTCTTATGGAGAGTTTGATCCTGGCTCAG
>NZ_JCAXEU010000042.1:0-1055 GCF_059758705.1 Bhargavaea sp. GQ12 | reverse complement strand
TTATAGTGGCGGCTATTTTTAGTCCGTACGAAATTCAATTGGTTTTTCAGTGGGCTCGGCAATACCCGGTTCATTGGCAAGGACCTGGCTCGCCTTGAAAGAAGTGAGCGTCTTCCCCGATCCAGTCGTATGCCAGATAAAGCCGTTATTGCGTGTCTCAGTCGCCCGGTTGATCAGCGCTTCAACCGCATAAACCTGATAAGGCCGCATGACCATGAGGACCTGGTCGGTTTCGTTCAGGATCATGTACCGTCCGATCATCTTCGCAAGACGGCATCGCTCCAAAAAGTCCGAAGTAAACTCTTGCAGGTTGGTGATCAGCTTGTTATCCCGGTCCGACCAGAAGAACGTATGGGAGAACAAGATGTCCTTATCCGAGTTCGAGAAATACTTTGTATCCACTCCATTAGAAACGACAAAGATCTGAATGAAACGGAACAGACCCCTGTAGGCATCCCTGCGGTAACGCATCACTTGGTTGAATGCCTCACTAAAGTCCTTGCCCCGTTTTTTCAGTTCAACTTGAACAACCGGAAGGCCGTTCACGAGAATCGTGACATCAAACCGGCTCGTGTATGTACCCTTGACCGTTGTCTGTGTTGAAACCTGGAACTTGTTCTTGCACCATTCGCGGGTATTAAACAGTTCAACAGCTAGAATGGTCCCGTCTTCACGCTCGATCTCCTGCTTGTCTCGTAGAATTTTCGCCGAATCGAAAATGCTCTTGCCAGAAATCCGAGTCATAAGCCGGTCGAATTCTTTATCGGTCAATTCTTTGCCATTCAGTTTGTCTTGGTTGAATCGGTTCACCTGCTGGCGAAAATTCAGGACAAGCTGTTCCTCATCCGGAATCTGAATCCGCTCGTAGCCTTGGGAAATAAGCTGCTCAACCAGTTTGCTCTCCAGTTGAGCTTCAGACTGAAATGCCATATGTATTCACGCCTATCTTGGATTCATACTATTTTCCTATATTTTAACATGACTAGCCAAACTTCGATAGAGACAGCGGTATTTAGGGTATTTTTGTTAGGTACTTCCAATTTGTTTCTATGCAC
>NZ_JCAXEU010000041.1:0-1318 GCF_059758705.1 Bhargavaea sp. GQ12 | reverse complement strand
TGAACTGCACCCGGTCAAGTAGACAGAGGAAATAAGTAAAATTGCTTAAGCGGCTTCAGTCCTGTATTCAATGGGACTGAGGCCGTTTAGTCGTTCTTGAAGACGTTCGTGGTTATAAAAACGGATATACTCATCGACTGCGTTCTTAAGCTCATCAAACGATTGATATGTACTCAAATAATATTCTTCGCATTTTAAGGCTCCCCAAAAAGACTCCATCGGCGAATTGTCGATGCATCGACCTACCCTGGACATGCTTTGGGTGATGCCAGCCTTATCTAATTTGATTTTGAATTGCTTGCTGGTGTATTGGAATCCGCGGTCACTGTGGAGGATTGGCTTGGCATTGGGCTCAGCCCGCAGGGCTTGATCCAGTGTCTCAAATACCAATGCATTGTTGTTGGAACGGCCCAGGACATAAGAAACGATGGAACCGTCATGGAGGTCTCGGATTGCACTCAAGTATGCCTTGGATTCAACACCGTACTTGAACTCCGTGACGTCCGTAACCCATTTCTGATTCGGCTTGTCCGCGAGGAATTCCCGGTTCAGGACGTTCTCTGCCACGTGCTGCGCAGTTGATGGCAAATAGCGTTTCTTTTTCCGGCGGATGACCGATTGGATTCCTGCCAGTCTCATCAGGCGATATACCCGCTTGAGATTGAATTTGCGGCCATGTTTGCGTTCAAGGACCATCTTCATTCGGCGGTAACCGTAGATCCCTTTGCGCTCCTTGTGAATCTCCCGGATGTCTGTAAGGAGTTCCTGATTCAATTTTTCTTCTTCCGTGGGAACTCGGTTCAGCCATTGATAGTAGGACGATCGGCCAACTCCAGCGAGTTCACACAATAAGTCAATCGGATGACCATCTGACTCATGGACTTCGCGTATGGCCAGATAACGGTTTTCCTGCCGGACTCCGCTTAGAAACGCCTCCTTTCGATTTCGTCCAACTTTTTTAGAAGGGCATTCTGAGCCCGAAGGCGCTCATTCTCCTTCTCAATCCGCTTGATTTCCAACTTAAGACGCTCTTCGTTGGTCAGCTCCTCGTCTGCCTTTTTGCGTCCACGGCCATCCCTCAGAGCCTCCTCCTGTCCTGCTTCGTATTTCTTCACCCACTGGTAAACCTGATTATAGGAAACCTTGTAGGTTTCGGCTGTTCCCTGATAGTCCTTGCCGGATGCGATACACTGCTGGGCAATCTCAACCCGTTCTTTTAGTGTTGTCTTCCTTCCCTTGGTCATGGGATCCCTCCGTTCCTTAAGTCCCTTCGGGACTTCTCCATGACCATTATACTTTTTCAGCCATCTTCTAAAAA
>NZ_JCAXEU010000040.1:0-1346 GCF_059758705.1 Bhargavaea sp. GQ12 | reverse complement strand
TGAGGAGAAGTCCTCGATCGATTAGTATCCGTCAGCTCCATGTGTCGCCACACTTCCACCCCGGACCTATCCACCTCGTCTTCTTCGAGGGATCTTACTGGCTTGCGCCATGGGAAATCTCATCTTGAGGGGGGCTTCGTGCTTAGATGCTTTCAGCACTTATCCCGTCCACACATAGCTACCCAGCGATGCCCTTGGCAGGACAACTGGTACACCAGCGGTGTGTCCATCCCGGTCCTCTCGTACTAAGGACAGCTCCTCTCAAATTTCCTGCGCCCGCGACGGATAGGGACCGAACTGTCTCACGACGTTCTGAACCCAGCTCGCGTACCGCTTTAATGGGCGAACAGCCCAACCCTTGGGACCGACTACAGCCCCAGGATGCGATGAGCCGACATCGAGGTGCCAAACCTCCCCGTCGATGTGAACTCTTGGGGGAGATAAGCCTGTTATCCCCGGGGTAGCTTTTATCCGTTGAGCGATGGCCCTTCCATGCGGAACCACCGGATCACTAAGCCCGTCTTTCGACCCTGCTCGACTTGTAGGTCTCGCAGTCAAGCTCCCTTCTGCCTTTGCACTCTGCGAATGATTTCCAACCATTCTGAGGGAACCTTTGGGCGCCTCCGTTACTCTTTAGGAGGCGACCGCCCCAGTCAAACTGTCCGCCTGACACGGTCCCCTGCCCGGATCACGGGCACGGGTTAGAAGTCCAATACAGCCAGGGTAGTATCCCACCAGTGCCTCCACCGAAGCTGGCGCTCCGGTTTCCACGGCTCCTACCTATCCTGTACAGGCTGCACCGGAATTCAATATCAGGCTACAGTAAAGCTCCACGGGGTCTTTCCGTCCTGTCGCGGGTAACCTGCATCTTCACAGGTACTATAATTTCACCGAGTCTCTCGTTGAGACAGTGCCCAGATCGTTACGCCTTTCGTGCGGGTCGGAACTTACCCGACAAGGAATTTCGCTACCTTAGGACCGTTATAGTTACGGCCGCCGTTTACTGGGGCTTCAATTCAAAGCTTCGCTTGCGCTAACCTCTCCTCTTAACCTTCCAGCACCGGGCAGGCGTCAGCCCCTATACGTCACCTTACGGTTTTGCAGAGACCTGTGTTTTTGCTAAACAGTCGCCTGGGCCTATTCACTGCGGCTCTCTCGGGCTTTAACACCCTAATAGAGCACCCCTTCTCCCGAAGTTACGGGGTCATTTTGCCGAGTTCCTTAACGAGAGTTCTCTCGATCACCTTAGGATTCTCTCCTCGCCTACCTGTGTCGGTTTGCGGTACGGGCGCCTCCCGCCTCGTTAGAGGCTTTTCTTGGCAGTGTGAAATCAGGGACTCCGGGGT